>JANMYN010000377.1:0-4765 GCA_031382195.1 Betaproteobacteria bacterium | reverse complement strand
CCGAGATTGTCGGAAGGATGCCCCCACTCGGCGGCAAGCCAGGTGTCGTTAAAATCCAGCCAGCGGATCATCGCGCCGATGTTGAACGCCGCCTGAATCGGGTCGAGCTGCAACGAGGTACCGGGAACTTTGGCGCCATTGGGCACCACGGTGCCAGGCACGATCGGACCCAGCAGCTTGGTGCAGGCCGGATACTCCAGCGCCTCGAATCCGCAGCCCAGCGTGTCGATCAGGCAATACCGAGCCGTTTCATACGCATCCTTGCTGCTTATCTTGTACTTGGTGACGTAGTCGACGATGTCGACCAGGACCTGGTCTGGTTTCGGGCGGAGGTTGGAGATATGGATGGACATGGTATTGATGGTTTCCCGGGTCTTCTCTATTTTCAATTGGCTATTACGACACCTTCCAGCGAGCCTTGATCCGCTATTTGCGCTTGTCGATCGGAACCCATTTCAGGTTCTCTGGGCCCGTGTAATTGGCACTGGGCCGGATGATCTTGCCATCCTGACGCTGTTCAATCACATGGGATGCCCAGCCAGCGGTACGGCTGATGACGAAAATCGGGGTGAACATCACGGTCGGCACCCCCATCATGTGATAGCTGGTTGCGCTGTACCAGTCCAGGTTCGGGAACATCTTCTTCTCGCGCCACATGACCTGTTCCAGTCGCTCCGAAATGTCGAAAAGTTTCATTTCGTCCGCGTCTTTGGACAGCCGTCGCGCGACTTCCTTGATCACCTGGTTGCGCGGATCGCTGATGGTGTAAACCGGATGACCGAAGCCGATGATGACCTGCTTCTCGGCTACGCGTCTGACAATGTCGGCCTCAGCGTCGTCCGGATTGTCGTAGCGCCCGATGGTGTCGAAGGCGAATTCGTTGGCGCCACCGTGCTTCGGTCCCTTGAGTGCGCCGATCGCGCCGCCTATGGCCGAATACATGTCGGAGCCCGTCCCGGCGATCACGCGCGCTGCGAAAGTGGATGCGTTGAACTCGTGTTCGGCATAGAGAATCAGCGAGGTATGCATCGCGCGCTCCCAAAGCGCCGACGGCGTCCTGCCGTGCAGCAGGTGCAGGAAATGGCCGCCGATCGATTCGTCGTCGGTCTCGACTTCGATGCGCCGTCCCGAATGCGAAAAGTGGTACCAGTAGAGCAGCATCGAACCGAAGCTGGCCATCATCCGGTCGGCAATGTCTCGCGCCTCAGCGAGCTTGTGATCCTGGGGTTCCGGAAGAACGGCGCCCATTGCCGAACAACCGGTTCGCAGGACGTCCATGGGGTGCGTATTGGCCGGGATGCACTCGAGGATATCCTGAACCGCCGCGGGCACGCCGCGCAATGCCTTGAGCTTGCGTTTGTAGGCCGCCAATTCGGCGGCGCCTGGCAGCTTGCCGTGAACCAGGAGGTAGGCGACCTCCTCGAACTCGGCGTCCTCCGCGAAATCCAGGATGTCGTAACCGCGATAGTGCAGGTCGTTGCCGGTTCGGCCGACCGTGCACAACGCGGTGTTGCCGGCGGGGACACCGGACAGGGCGACGGATTTCTTCGGCTTAGGCATGATTGCCGCGGCTTCGCTCATTTTTGCTTTCCTTTCGCGAACAGTTCGTCGAGCTTGTTTTCGTAGTCGTGGTAGCCGAGATACTTGTACAGTTCGGCGCGCGTCTGCATCATCGGGATCAGGTTCTTCTGCGTGCCTTCGGACCGGATGGTCTGATAGACCTTCAGCGCGGCGGCGTTCATCGCTCTATACGCCGAGCAGCAATAAAGCACGATGTCGACATCCGCCGAGCCGAGCTCGGTCGTCGTGAACAGAGGCGTGTGCCCGAACTCTGTGATATTCGCGAGGATCGGGACATTTACCGCGCCCTTGAATTTCTTGTACATCGCCAGCTCGGTCATTGCTTCTGGAAATATCATGTCGGCACCGGCTTCGACGTACGCGCAGGCGCGCTCGATCGCGGCATCCAGGCCTTCGACCGCCAGCGCATCGGTGCGCGCCATGATTACAAATCCCGGATCGGTGCGCGCGTCGACTGCCGCCCTGACCCGGTCGACCATTTCTTCCTTGCTGACGACCTCTTTGCCGGGGCGATGGCCGCAACGCTTGGCACCGACCTGGTCTTCCATGTGCACGGCGCCCGCTCCGGCCTTGATCATCGATCGCACGGTGCGTGCGATGTTGAACGCGCTCCCCCAGCCGGTGTCGATGTCCACCAGCAGCGGCAGGGAAGTCACTTCGGTGATGCGGTTGACATCGGTGAGCACGTCTTCCAGTGTGCTGATGCCAAGGTCAGGCATGCCCAGGGAGTTGGCAGCCACGCCGCCGCCGGAAAGATAAAGTGCTTTGTAGCCGGTTGCCTCGGCCATGCGCGCGGTGTAGGCATTGATCGCGCCGATCACCTGCAGAGGCTTCTCGTTTGCGACGGCGGTCCGGAATTTCTGTCCTGCGCTGATTTGCATGCTGTGATGACCCTCGGGATGATTCATGCCGTGTCGCCCTGGTCTGGACCGCGCCGGGGCGGAACGTCAAAATCCAGTTCATTTAAGCAGGTGCTTGATCGCGTCGCGCTCTTCTTCGAGCTCCTTGAGCGTGGCGTCCATTTTCGAGCGGCTGAAAGCATCGATATCGAGGCCTTTGATTATCTGGTATTTGCCGGCTGAACAAGTCACCGGGAAGCCGTACATAACACCTTCAGGAATGCCGTAAGAGCCGTCGGAGGCAAATCCCATCGTGACCCATTTGCCATTGGTGCCCATGACCCAGTCGCGCACGTGGTCGATGGCGGCATTGGCCGCGGAAGCCGCTGATGACAATCCGCGCGCTTCGATGATCGCCGCGCCGCGTTTGCCCACGGTGGGAATGAACACATCGCGATACCAGGTCTCGTCATTGACGACCTTTGGTGCTGGCTGGCCGCCGATGGTGGCGAAACGGTAATCCGGATACATGGTCGGCGAGTGATTGCCCCAGACGATGAGCTTGTCGATCGAGTCGACCGGCTTGCCGGTCCTCGAGGCAAGCTGGGAGAGCGCGCGATTGTGGTCCAGGCGCAGCATCGCGGTGAAATTTTCGCGTGGCAGTCCCGGCGCGCTCTTCATCGCGATATAGGCATTCGTGTTGGCGGGGTTGCCGACCACGAGAATTTTGGCGGTGCGCCTGGCAACTGCATCAAGCGCGCGGCCCTGGCCGGTGAAGATGGCGCCGTTGGCTTCGAGCAGATCCTTGCGCTCCATGCCCTTCGAGCGGGGGCGGGCGCCGACCAGCAGGGCCACGTCAATATCGCGAAAGGCGACTTTGGGATCGGAGGCAGCAATCATGCCGGCGAGTAACGGAAAGGCGCAATCGTCCAGTTCCATCATCACACCCTTGAGCGCAGCCTGCGCCTTTTCGTCCGGTATTTCCAGCATCTGCAGAATGACCGGCTGATCCTTACCCAGCATTGCTCCGCTGGCAATGCGGAACAGCAGGCTGTAGCCGATCTGGCCGGCGGCGCCGGTAACTGCGACTCGAAGGGGTGTTTTCATCAAGCGGGGCTCCTGCGTGTGATGAACGGGCGTTTATGTGGAAGTCGAATCTAATCTTATCCGTATTGCGCTGGTCGATTAGCGTGTCCGGCGCGATCTTCCGGCGGTAGGGGGATCAGCCAAACATCATAGCGAAGCCTGTTTGCCGGTGTCAAACAGGTCTTATATCTTATAAAAGACATCTGTTTTCATGGACGACCGCGCCGACAATATGCTAAAAATCGTATCGCGACATGAAGAACACAGTCCAAGCTTCCTCGCCCGCATTTCAGCCGCTTTACCGGCAGATCAAGACTCTGATCACCCAGAGCCTGGTATCCGGAGAATGGCGACCGGGTGATCTGATCCCGAGTGAAATCGAACTCGCCAACCGCTTCAGCGTAAGCCAGGGCACGGTGCGCAAGGCGATCGGCGAACTCGCCGACCAGAATCTGCTGGTGCGTCAGCAGGGCAAGGGCACTTTTGTCGCGTCACATTCCGAGGAACGCAGCAAATTTCCCTATTTGCGCATCACGCCCGATCGGGGCGCAATTGATGACGTTGCCGCCACGCTGCACGATTGCCGCAAGGTGAAGCTAGATGCCGCATCGGCGAAAAAACTCGGACTCGCCGGCGGAGCCAGCGCCTTTCTGATTACCCGGGTGATGACCATTTCGTCGAGGAAGTCGATCTACGAGGAGATCCGCCTGCCCGCCGTGCGCTTCAAGGGCTTGTCTGCCGCGACCATTGAACGCCATCACTGCATGCTGTACAGCATGTATGAGACCGATTTCGACGTGCGCATTCTGCATGTGGAAGAGCAGATCAAGGCGCTGGCTGCCGAGCGCACGGCGGCCGTACATCTTGGCGTACCCGAGGGTGCGCCGCTTCTGGTCATCGAACGCGTAGCCTATACTTACGCCGACAAAGCGGTCGAGTTGCGCCGCAGTTACTGCAGCACCAGAGAGCACCATTACCGCAACCGCATCGTTTGAATACCCGATCCGGAATCCACAAATGATCGCCAGCCGACGACCGAAATATCTCGATTTGTTCAGGATCCGGCTGCCCCTTCCGGGGCTCGTATCCATCCTCCATCGTATCAGCGGTTTGGCATTGTTCGCGTTTGCCGGGGTGCTGCTGTATCTGCTGCAGGAGAGCCTGAAGTCGCCGGAAAGTCATGCCCATTTTCAGGCGCTCATCGGTCATTGGCTGGTGAAGCTGTTCCTGATCGGCATGTTGTGGTCATTTCTGCATCA
>JANMYN010000271.1:0-8319 GCA_031382195.1 Betaproteobacteria bacterium | reverse complement strand
GCGTTGGTCGATCCGCCGATCGCGCCGTTTACGCGGATGGCGTTCTCGAACGCCTGCTTCGTCAGAATCTTCGACATGCGCACATCTTCCTTGACCAGCTGCACAATGCGCTGCCCCGCCATGTGCGCGAGCACGTAGCGGCGCGAATCCACCGCGGGTATGGCGGCGTTGGTCGGCAACGCCATGCCCAGCGCTTCAGCCATCGAGGCCATCGTCGATGCGGTACCCATGGTCATGCAGTGCCCGGCGGAGCGCGACATTGCCTGCTCTGCGTCCATCAGGTCATCATCGTTCATTTCGCCGGTTTTCAGCATTTCCTTGAACTTCCAGACATGCGTGCCCGAACCGACGGTCTGATCGCGCCAGCGACCGTTCAACATCGGCCCGCCGGAAACAACCAGCGCCGGCACGTCGCAGGACGCCGCACCCATCATCAGTGCCGGTGTCGTCTTGTCGCAACCTGTCAGGAGAATGACACCGTCGAGCGGATTGGCGCGGATGGATTCCTCGACGTCCATGGCGGCAAGATTGCGAAACAGCATTGCCGTGGGCCGCATAACGGGCTCACCGAGCGACATCACCGGAAACTCCAGCGGAAAACCGCCTGCCTCCAGCACGCCCCGCTTGACCCGATCGGCGATCTGGCGGAAGTGCGCATTGCAGGGTGTGAGCTCCGACCAGGTATTGCAGATGCCGATGACCGGGCGGCCGTCGAATAGATGTCGCGGCAGGCCCTGATTCTTCATCCACGAGCGATGCACCATGCTGTCGATGCCCGGCCCGCCGAACCAGTCGTTACTACGCAGTTTTTTCTTTGCAGCCATTTCTCCCCCTGCGATGGATCAACAATTTTCAACACGAAGGACACGAAGGAAAAACCTATCTGGGGATTGATTCGAAACCGTCCACCCATTGAGCGGATTGTGAAATATTCAGCAGCCCCCCGACAATCAATCGGTTTTGACTTCCTTCGTGTTCCTTCGCGTCCTTCGTGTTGAACGAACCTGAATCTTATTCTTTAACCGCCCCGGTCATGCCGGCGACGTAGTACTCGACGAAGAAGGAATACATGATCGCGACCGGCAGTGAGCCGACCAACGCGCCTGCCATCAAAGCACCCCAATGATAGACATCGCCTTCCACCAGCTCGGTGATAACACCAACCGGAACCGTCTTGTTCTCAGACGCAGAGATGAATGTCAACGCATAGAGAAACTCGTTCCAGGACAGTGTGAATGCAAATATGCCCGCCGAGATCAGACCCGGCACGGCCAGAGGCAGGATGATTTTGATCAGAATCTGCCAGCGCGTCGCGCCGTCGATCAGTGCGCATTCCTCCAATTCGAACGGGATGGAACGAAAATAGCCCATCAGCAGCCACGTACAGAAGGGGATCAGGAAAGTCGGGTACGTCAGGATCAGCGCCCAGCGGCTGTCGAAAATGCCGATCTGGAACACCATCATCGCCAGGGGAATGAACAGGATCGACGGCGGAATCAGGTACGCCAGGAAAATCGCCAGTCCGGTTTGTCGCGAGCCCTTGAAGCGCAGGCGCTCTATCGCGTAAGCGGCAAAGACGCTGGCAGCCAGCGAGACGATTGTGGCACTCACCGACACGAAGATCGTGTTCCACATCCATTTCGGATACGAAGTCCCGAAAAATAATTTTCTGAAATGATCGAGCGTCGGCTCGACGACCCAGAATGGATTGCCACTGGTGGACAACAGTTCCGCGTTCGGCTTGAACGACGTGACCATCATCCAATAGAACGGGAACAGCAACACGAACAGGAATACCAGCAAGGGAATGTAAACCGTCACCCAGCGCCGCGGCAGCGATTCGAGGTATTGCATTCCTTCGCGGGGCTCAGTGCTCGCCATGGCGTCGCCCGTGAATGGTGACTGGTAACTGGTGATTGGCAAAGACCAGCGTGCGTTGCACACCGCCGAGCCTCACCCCTCTCGCCTCTCGCCTCACGCCTCTCGCCTCATTTGTCACTCCCTCCCTGCTGCCATCTCCTGCGCTGCAATCCGAAATAACTGAACAAAATGGCCGCGAGCAGGAACGGAATCATCGCCGTGGCGATCGCCGCGCCTTCGCCCAGCGCACCGCCGGGAATCGCGCGCTGAAAGGAAAGCGTCGCCATCAGGTGCGTCGCATTGATCGGGCCGCCGCGTGTCAACACCCAGATCAGCTGGAAATCGGTAAACGTGAACAGTACCGAAAAAGTCATAACCACCGCGATGATCGGCGTGAGCATCGGCAATGTCACATGCCAGAACTGCTGCAGTGGCGTTGCGCCATCGATGCTGGCCGCCTCGTACATGGACGGCGGGATGGTCTGCAGGCCCGCCAGCAGGCAAATGGCGACAAAGGGCACGCCGCGCCAGATGTTGGCGATGATGGTCGACATCCGTGCCAGGTTGGGGTCTCCCAGGAAATTGATGTATTGATCGATCACGCCCATTTTCACCAGCACCCAGCTCACGATCGAGAACTGCGCGTCGTATATCCACCAGAACGCAATCGCGGAGAGCACCGTGGGTACGATGAAGGGCAGCAGCACGATGGCGCGAACGAAAGACTTGAAGGGGATGTTCTTGTTGAGCAGCAGCGCGAGCCACAGCCCGAGCGCAAACTTGATCACGCTCGCGGCCAGCGTGTAGATAAAGGTGTTGTACACCGACAGGCGGAAGACGCTGTCGGTTACGAGATACTGGTAGTTTTCAATGCCGATCCATTCGCCGGCGCGGCCTATCTTGGCATCCGTGAAGCCGAGCCACACCCCGAGACCCAGCGGGTAGGTCAGAAACAAAAGCAGCAACACGGCCGCGGGCAGCATGAACAGCATGCCCAGGACATTGCGGTTGTCGAAGAAGCGCGACACTGCGCTCACGCGCGTTCCGGTGAACAGTGATCAGCGAACGGTGAACCGTCCGCCCGGCCGGGCTCAGCCTTAGGTTTGAGCCTGCCGATTACCGTTAACTGTTCACTGTTCACCGTTCACGTCGCTAGCGGTAGTAGCGCCGGGCACGCCTCTCCGCATTTTCGATGGCGTCTCGCACGGACATATTTCCCGAAGCCACTTGCGCGACCATGTTGACGACAATGAAATCGGCCATGCAGCCGGCCGAAGCGGTGCCCAACGTTCCGGCGTAACCGTTCGGCAGCATATTCTTGCACGTGTACTTGAAGGGCGTGTGCTTGGGATCCTGGGTCCAGACCGGATTGCGTTCGTAAAACGCCAGCGGCTGGGTCACGAAACCGATGGAGGCTTTCTGCCACGCTTCATATTGTTCTTTTTCCATCATGAAGCGCAGGTATTCCTTAGCCGCATTCGGAAACTTCGTGTATTTGAACACCACACAGGTGAAAAACAGCGCGCTCATGGTCTGGTGACCGATGGGGCCGACCGGAAACACCGCGTGGTTCATGTCTTTGGCGATGGCCTGCAATTTCGGATCCTGCGAAGTTTTCGCCGCAAAATAGATCGATATGCCGTTATTGGTCAGGCTGATTTCGCCGGACAGGAAAGCCTTGTTGTTGTTCGGGTCCAGCCAGGACAATGTGCCGGGAATGAAGGTCGGATACAGTTCCCTGGCGTACTCCAGGGCCCGGACGGTTTCCCTGCTGTTGATCGCCACCTTGTTATGTTCGTCCACCATCTTGCCGCCGAACGCCCAGAGCAACCAATGACACCAGCCGTTGGAATCTCCCGTGGCATTGCCAAGCGCGAATCCCGCCGGCGTGTCGTTCTTCTTCAATGCCTGGCAGAGTTTCAGGAAGCCGTTTGTGTCTTTGGGAAACTCCTTGAACCCGGCCGCTTTCATGTGGCTCTCGCGATAGTTCACGCAATTTCCACCCGATCCCAGCGGCAGCGCGATCCACCGCCCGCCGCTCTGCCCATACGCCAGCGCACTCGGGTACCAGGGTCCATATTTCTTGCCAAGGTATTCGCACAGGTCACCGACGTCGAGCAGCCTGTCCGGATACTGGTGCGAATCGTCGTTGGTCGAGAGGATGATGTCCGGGCCGTTGCCGATGTTTGCAGCCACCGCCGCTTTGGGCCGGATGTCTTCCCAGTTCTCGGCGTCTGTGGTGACTTCGATGCCCGTCGTTTCCGTGAATTTCTTGGTGTTTGCCAGCCATTGGTCTTCGTCACCCTGGACGAAACGCTTCCAGCGCAGCACCCGCAGCTTCGCGCCCGGCTCCGGTTTGAAGGACAGATCCTGCGCCTGCGATTTGCGCGCCAGCAGCGGCGTGCCGAGTGCAGCGCCCGCCGCGGCGGATGCCTGCAAGAAATGTCGCCGAGAGAATCGACTCATGCTGCCTCCTTGCGGATATCGTTTCAGGCTATCCGGGCGCCAGACGCCGGATTGAATAGATAGCACTTGCCGTAAGTCGGCTTGAGATCGATGGTATCGCCCGGACGGAACGTGTGGCGCTCGCGCGATACCGCGGTCACGGCCTGCCCGGCGATCCGGCAGTACACCTGCGTGTCCGCGCCGGTCGGCTCCACCACCACGACTTGTGCCCGCACGCAGGATTGATCGATTTCGAAATGCTCGGGACGCACCCCGATGACAACCTCGGTTCCGTCGGCCTCGCGATTCGCGGGCGCGGGCAGAACGCAACCCTCCGCAATGCGCACGCCGCGACCCGCGCCGTCGCTGACGAGTTTGCCGGTCAGGAAGTTCATCGCCGGTGAACCGATGAAACCCGCGACGAACAAATTGGCGGGATCGTCATAGAGTTCCAGGGGTGTGCCGATCTGCTCGACCTTGCCGCCGTGCATCACCACAATCTTGTCAGCCATGGTCATGGCCTCGATCTGATCATGCGTGACATAGACGGACGTCGTCTTCAGTCGCTGGTGCAATTCCTTGATTTCGGTGCGCATCTGTACCCGCAACTTCGCGTCGAGGTTGGACAGCGGTTCGTCGAACAGGAACACCTGCGGATCGCGAACGATCGCGCGGCCCATCGCCACGCGCTGGCGCTGGCCGCCGGATAGCTGCCGCGGATATCGGTCGAGATAGTCGGTAAGCCCGAGAATTGCCGCCGCCTTGTCCACGCGTTCGCGAATCTCTTCTTTGCTTCTTCCCGCCAGCTTCATGGAAAACGCCATGTTGTCGATGACCTTCATGTGCGGATACAACGCGTAGTTGAACACCATCGCAATGTCGCGCTGTTTGGGCGGAACATTGTTTACCACGCGATCGCCAATGCGGATCTCCCCTGCGCTGATTTCCTCGAGGCCGGCAATCATGCGCAACAATGTGGATTTTCCGCAGCCGGACGGGCCGACCAGGACCACGAACTCGCCATCGGATATGGAAACGTCGACACCGTGCACGACCTCGGTGCTGCCAAAGGATTTACGGACCTGCGTGAGTTCGACGGATGCCATTCGCGTCTACCTGGGAAGTGGTCTGGTTTCTTGCGAATCTGCCGGTCGCGCCTTGCGACGGACGCCGTGAGCGTGGAGGCTGTTCGTGAAACCCATCGCCTTTTATCTCCGGCCCTGATCGTGCGGTTGAGTCTAAAGTAAACTGCAGCGCAGTAGCAAGGCCGCTTCCCCCAGGAGAGGAGGAAGAGCCAGACCGCGCCTGTGGCATACTTGCATATCTTCGGAAGTTTCAAACAGAAACAAAAGAAGTATTTAGGGGGAGAGCGTGGCTGGACGATTGAGCGGTAAGGTGGCCTTCGTCACGGCTGCAGCGCAGGGTATCGGTCGTGCCACCGCGCTCGCTTTCGCGCGCGAGGGTGCCAGAGTTTGGGCAACCGATTTGAACGAGACTAAACTCGCCGAGCTGAAAGGAACGCCGGGCATTGAATTACGCAAGCTCGACGTTCTCAAGGACGCGGACGTAGCGAAGCTCGCGGCCGAAGTCGGTGCGCCGAACGTCATCTTCAATTGCGCCGGGTTCGTGCATCACGGCACTATCCTGCAATGCGCCGACAAGGACTGGGATTTCTCCTTCAACCTCAATGTGCGCAGCCATTATGTGGTGATCCGCAGCTTTCTGCCGAAGATGCTGGAAGCCGGGGGAGGCTCGATCATCAACGTCGCGTCGGTGGCCGGCTCGATCAAGGGCATTGCCAACCGGTTCGTTTATGGCGCCTCGAAGGCAGCAGTCATCGGGTTGACGAAATCCATCGCGATTGACTACGTCAAGCAGGGCATCCGCTGCAACGCGCTGTGCCCGGGCACCGTGGATACGCCATCGCTCGGCGATCGTATCAACGCGTTCGACGATCCGGTGCAAGCACGCAAGGATTTCATCGCCCGCCAGCCCATGGGGCGCCTGGCGAAGGCGGATGAACTGGCCGAGATCTCGGTATTCCTTGCCTCGGACGAATCGGTGTTCATGACCGGCCAGGCCGTGATTATCGATGGTGGCATAACCATTTGAGGGACGAGGGGCGAGGGGCGAGGGTTATAGGCCAAAAGCTTTTTCCCTCGACCCTCGTCCCTCGCCCATCGCCCCTTTGTTCTGAATTTCATCGCAGGAGCTGACTAATGAAACTCGTACGTTACGGAGAATCAGGAAAAGAGAAGCCGGGCATTCTGGATGCGCAAGGCGCCATTCGCGATCTGTCCGGCGTGGTCAAGGACATTGATGCGACCACAGTCTCGCCGGAGGGCCTCGCCAAGCTGAAAAGCGTGAACGTGGATACCCTGCCGAAAGTAAGCGGCACTCCGCGACTGGGTTCGCCGATCGCGAATGTGCCGAAGCTGATCTGCATCGGCCTGAACTACGCTGATCACGCCAAGGAGTCCAACCTGCCGATCCCGGCCGAACCCGTGGTGTTCATGAAGGCGATCTCTGCGATTACCGGGCCGAACGACGACGTGAGGCTGCCAAAGGGCTCGAAGAAAGGTGATTGGGAAGTCGAACTGGCTTTCGTCATCGGAAGCAAGGCGCAGAGCGTATCGGAAGCCGACGCGCTGAACCATGTTGCCGGCTACATGATCTGCAACGACGTCTCCGAGCGCGAATGGCAGCTCGAGCACGGCAGCCAGTGGTCGAAGGGCAAGAGCTTCGACACCTTTGCGCCGCTCGGTCCATGGTTTGTGACGGCGGATGAAATCAAGAATCCACAGAACCTGGCCATGTGGCTCGACGTCAACGGCCAGCGCAAGCAGACCGGCAACACCAGCACCATGATTTTCGGCGTGAAGAAGCTGGTGTCGTATTTGTCTTACATGTGCACGCTGAGCGCTGGCGACGTGGTGAGCACCGGCACTCCGCCCGGCGTGGGCATGGGCATCAAGCCAGCGCCGCAGTTCCTCAAGGCCGGCGACGAGATGCGCCTGGGCATCGACGGTCTCGGCGAGCAGAAGCAGAAAGTCCACGGCGGGTGAACCCGCAGGACTCGGCTCCGGGGACTCAGGACTGAGCCTCAAAGAGGCGCACCGCGGTGCGCCTCTTTATGTTTTGGTGTCAGGTTGCACCTCTGCGACAACGCAGTATTGCGGGACGCATTGAAGGGAGAAAATCATGTCAGAGCAGCACATGCACATACACGGCGCGCACGATCATGAGGTCGAACACCAGGCCCACCACGGTCCGGGGCTCGCGCAACAAATCGCAATTTTCACCGCGATTCTTTCCACCATCGGCGCGGTGGTCGCTTATATGGGCGCAGCAACGCAGAACGAAGCAATGCTGTTCAAGAACGAGGCTGTGTTAAAAAAAACCGAGGCGTCGGATCAATGGAATTTCTACCAGTCCAAGAGCACCAAGGGTCATCTTGCGGAGCTTGCGTCCCGGCTTACGAAGGACCGGGCGCAGGTCGAGTTCTACAAGAAGGAGATCGGCCGTTACGATGTCGAGAAGAGGGAAATCCGCGTCAAGGCGGAGGAACTCGACAAGGAATCCCACAAAATGAATCAGAGCAGCGACCATGCGCTGCATCCATTGCACAAACTCGAGCAGGCGCTGACACTGATCCAGATCGCCATCGCCATGGGCTCGATAACCGCGCTGACCCGCAAACGCTGGCTGTTCATGACCGCTCTGGCCGCGGCGGCCGGCGGCATAACTTTGTTCGGCATCGCCCTGGCGCTATAGGAAGCGGGCAATGAAGCAATGGCTGTACGACTGGGGCGGGCTGAACGTCACCTTGTTTCATGCGATCAATTCAAATCACGTGGCGTGGCTCGACCGGCTTATGTTGGCGTTGACCTGGGCCGGGGACCACGATCGCTTTTCGCTCTACGTCGCCGTTCTGGTATTGGTCACCTGGTGGCGGTTCTCGCTCGACCCCGCCGGCCCGGTCGCCCGGACATGTATGCTTGCGCTCGCGACTTT
>JANMYN010000860.1:0-1511 GCA_031382195.1 Betaproteobacteria bacterium | reverse complement strand
GCCGCCCGCGACATAGCGGCCATCGGCATCACCAACCAGCGTGAGACGACCGTGGTGTGGGATCGCGCGACCGGCCTGCCGATTTACAACGCGATCGTCTGGCAGGATCGGCGCACCGCTGCGCACTGCGATCAACTCAAGGCCGCCGGCAGCGAGCCGCTGTTCACGCGCAAAACCGGGCTGGTGCTCGACGCTTATTTTTCCGGCACCAAGCTGCACTGGATTCTCGCCCATGTGCCGGGTGCACGCGCAAAGGCGCGCGCCGGCCAGCTCGCATTCGGCACCATCGACACCTGGCTGATCTGGCATCTGTCGGGCGGCAAGTCGCATTACACCGACGCCAGCAATGCTTCGCGCACGCTGCTCTACAACATCCACGAAGGCTGCTGGGACGAGGAGTTGCTCGAGATGCTGGACATCCCCGGAGCCGTATTGCCCGAAGTGGGGCCTTCTAGCGGCATGATCGCGGAAACGGCGGGCGAGGTGTTCGCCGGCAAAATTCCGATCACAGGCGTGGCGGGCGACCAGCAGGCGGCGTTGTTTGGCCAGTGCTGCTTCACGCCGGGCATGGTCAAGAACACTTACGGCACCGGCTGCTTCATGCTCATGAATACCGGCAGTCAGCCCAAGGTGTCGCGCAACAGACTGCTCACGACTGCGGCCTGGACTCGCGGCAATTCCGCGAGCTATGCGCTGGAAGGCGCGGTGTTTGTCGGTGGCGCAGTGGTGCAGTGGCTGCGCGATGGCCTGGGCATGATCCGGTCTTCGGCGGAAGTCGAAGCGCTTGCGGCAAGTGTCGCAGACAGCGACGGCGTTTATTTTGTGCCTGCGTTCACCGGCCTCGGCTCGCCGCATTGGGACCCCTACGCGCGCGGAACGCTGATAGGGCTTACGCGCGGCACCACGCGCGCCCACGTCGCCCGCGCCGCTCTGGACGGCATCGCCTACCAGGTCGCGGATGTGCTCACGGCCATGCAGGCGGACGCGGCCATCCCGGTGACCGAACTACGTGTGGATGGCGGCGCCGCTGCCAACAACTTACTGATGCAGTTCCAGGCCGACCTGCTTGGTGTGCCGGTCGTGCGGCCGCGCCAGCTCGAGTCCACCGCTCAGGGTGCCGCCTATCTTGCCGGGCTCGCCGTGGGCTATTGGCAGAACGAGGAGGAAATCCGCTCCCTGTGGAAGGCCGATCGGGTGTTCGAACCCACAATGGACAAAGATCGCCGCGCAGCATTCCTGGCCGGATGGGCAAAGGCGCTGGGCAGGGCGAAGGGGTGGGTGGAAAAAACAGGTGAAAGGTGAAAGGGGAAAGGGAAAAGGGAAAAGCAGTGCACAGTGCTCGGTGCGGAAGATCGGTGCGAAAAGGCAGTGCGGAATGGCAGCGAAAAGTGGAAGGCGAGAAATGCAATGCGGAGTCCGGAGGACTGAGGACTGAGTAAGGTGGTGGCTCTCGCCTTTACTTTTACCTCTTAACTTTTACCTTTCACCTGCTTTGTCGCCTGCCAGCCGCC
>JANMYN010000222.1:0-2219 GCA_031382195.1 Betaproteobacteria bacterium | reverse complement strand
CACATCCCAGGACGCTTCGCAGTTGCCGCCACCGGCGAGAATGGCACGTAACGCATCCTGAAGTCCCGCGCGATTGCCGGTGCGTTCGCGGATGCGCACGTCGGCAAGAAGATAAAACAGTGCACCGCCCCAGTAGGTCCGACCCCAGGTATGCGTGTTATCCAGGCCCCGATCGCCTGCGACGGGCAGGCCTTTGGGCATGTCTTGCAGCATGTCACGCCAAATTTTTTCCTCGGACAGTTGCCCGACCTGGACGCGGGCGATTGGTTCGACGTAAGTCGCCAGGCCTTCCCCTAGCCAAGCGTGCCGATCGCCGAACTCGGGCATCGCCAGATGAACCATTTCGTGCGTCATGATCCAGTCTCGCTTCAGATCGGCACTGTCACTGTAACGCCCGACACCCACCCGAATCAACGCGCCGTTGTATGCGTAAGTTGTACCCGACTGCGCGCCGCGCCCTTCGCCTGCCTCGATGCGGATGCGCACGCGCTTGACCGGAAAACGCCCGTAATAGCTCTGTACGGCATTCGCCGACGCACCGATCCAAGCGCGCATATCGTTGCGGTTCAGGCCAGCGGAATTGCCGACGTAACTAATTTCGATCGTCGCATCGGCGAGCCCGATTTCGTCGGTGACAGAATGGGCTTCGGATCTTTCCGCGGCAGGCGCGAGGTTTCCACCGCCAGCCGCGAGCAAGACAAGCAACGCAACGAATCGCCGGAGCGTGCGCACGATGTCAGTGTATTTCCGGCTCGGGGATGGGCGCGGTTCCCTCGAGGAAATCAAAATCACAACCTTTGTCGGCCTGTGATACGTGCTGGGAAAATAGCTTGCCGTAGCCGCGTTCATATTTTCTCGCCCCCGGTTTCCAGACCTCGCGCCGTTTTGCAAGTTCCTCTTCGGCTACCTTCAACGTCAATTTCCTGCCCGGCACATCAAGTTCGATGAGATCACCGGTCCTGACCAGCGCCAGCGGTCCGCCGATCCACGATTCGGGTGATACATGCAGCACGCAAGTACCATAACTTGTCCCGCTCATGCGCGCATCGGAAATACGCACCATGTCGCGCACGCCCTGTTTGAGCAACTTCTTCGGAATCGGCAGCATGCCCCACTCCGGCATACCGGGACCGCCGAGCGGACCTGCATTACGCAGCACCAGCACCGAATCCGCGTCCACGTCCAGATGCGGATCGTCGAGCCGCGCGGCCATGTCGTTGTAATCGTCGAACACCATTGCGCGACCGGCGTGCTTCAGCAACGTCGGGTCGGCCGCGGTCGACTTGATAACGGCTCCGTCAGGCGCGAGATTGCCACGCAACACGATCAGCCCACCCTCCGGTTGCATCGGATTGTCGGGCGTGCGAATCACATCAGTGTTATGGATTTTGGCGCCGGCGATATTCTCGCCGAGCGTATTTCCGGTGCAGGTGAGCTCCCCCAAATCGAGCAACTTGCGCATGCCTTCCAGCATGCCGGCGAGGCCGCCGGCGTAATAAAAATCCTCCATCAGGTATTTGCCCGACGGACGCATGTTCACCAAATAGGGTGTGCGCTGGCCGATTTCTTCGAAGCGCTCCAGCGGAATCTGGATACCGGCGCGGCCGGCCATGGCGATCACATGAATCAGGCCGTTGGTGGAACCGCCCAGCGCCATCAGCACCTTGATCGCATTGTCAAAGGACTTCCCGGTCAGGATGTCGCGCGGCTTGAGATCTTCCCAGACCATTTCCACGATACGCCGGCCCGTGAAATCGGCCATGCGGCTGTGATTGGAATCCACCGCCGGAATCGTCGACGAATTGGGAAGACTGAACCCGAGCGTCTCCGCAACACTGGTCATCGTCGAAGCCGTGCCCATGGTCATGCAGGTTCCGGCTGATCGCGCGATGCCTTCCTCGATTTGCATCCAGTCGCCTTCGGTGATGTTGCCCGCGCGCAATTCGTCCCAGTATTTCCAGACGTCCGATCCGGAGCCCAGTGTTTTGCCCTGCCAGTTGCCGCGCAGCATCGGGCCCGCCGGCATGAAGATGGCCGGGACGTTCATGCTGATCGCCCCCATCAGCAATCCGGGCGTAGTCTTGTCGCAGCCACCCATCAGCACGCAGCCGTCCACCGGGTAAGAGCGCAGCAATTCCTCTGTCTCCATCGCCAGGAAGTTGCGGTACATCATGGTCGTGGGTTTCTGGAAGACTTCCGCGAGCGCAATGGCCGGCATT
>JANMYN010000191.1:0-9146 GCA_031382195.1 Betaproteobacteria bacterium | reverse complement strand
AGTCCTGCAAGCCGAACCGCGCAGCATGGATGCCTTGCTCGGGCTCGGAGCAATCGCTCTGAACGCAGGACAGTTCGACGATGCCAGCCGGTACTATCAGCGCGTGTTGGAGTTGGATCCGCGAAATTCTTATGCGCAGGCAGGTTTGATCTCGATTGTCGGTGGCGCGGATCTGCCGGCCAGCGAATCCCGACTGAAACAGTTGATTGCGCGCGATCCCTCCGCTTTCCTATATTTCTCCCTGGGCAATCTCTACGCCGAACAGGCACAGTGGCCTTCCGCGCAGCAGGCCTATTTTCAGGCCTATCAGATGCAACCGGACAATCCGGATTACGCGTTCAACCTGGCCATCGGCCTGGAACATCTCGGCCAGAATCGGCTGGCGCTCGATTACTACCGCAAAGCCCTGGATCTGTCCTTCAAGAAAGGCCGCGCCCACTTCGATCAAAGCCTCGTCATCCAGCGCGTCGGCCAGCTTTCCACTCGCGTAGAGCAGTGAGTTAGCGCAGATGTCCGAGCAGCGCAAGAAGCTTCGACTGGGAGAGCTGCTGGTCCAACAGGGCTTGATCACCCACGATCAGCTGCGCATCGCGCTCACCGAGCAGAAAAGCCAGAACATACCGATCGGGCGGCTTCTTGTCAGGCTCGGATTCGTTACCGAAGCGGTCATCCGCGACATCATGGCGCGGACCATCGGCCAGGAAAGTATCGATCTTTCGCAAGTGCTGGTGGACGCCGAAGCGCTCAAGCTGGTCCCGCAGGAATTTGCCCGGCGTCATCGCCTGCTGCCAATCGCCTATGACGCCGATCAGAATCTGCTGATGGTAGCGATCACCGAAGTCTTCAACGTGGTGGCATTGGATCAGTTGCGCGCCGCGCTCGGGCACAACATCCAGATGAAGACGGTGCTCGCCGGCCAGGCGCAGCTCGACGAATTCATCGACCAGTTTTACGGCCACGAGCTTTCCGTCGACGGCATCCTGCGGGAAATCGAAACCGGCGAGATCGACTATCAGAGCCTGCAGCAAACGGGGCTGGACGAATACACCCAGCCGATCGTCCGGCTGGTCGGTTCGCTGCTGGTCGATGCCGTCAAGCGCGGCGCTTCGGACATACACTTCGAACCGGAATTCGCCTTTCTGCGCATCCGCTACCGCATCGACGGTGTCCTGGAACAGATACGCAGCCTGCACAAGAACTACTGGCCGGGCATCGCCGTGCGCATCAAAGTCATCAGCGCAATGAACATTGCCGAAACGCGCGCACCGCAAGACGGGCGCCTGTCGCTGAACCTCAACGGGCGGCCGGTGGATTTTCGCGTGTCCTCTCAGCCCACGATCTGGGGCGAGAACATCGTACTGCGCGTACTCGACCGAGAAAAATCGATCATCAGTCTGGAGCAAATGAAACTGCCCAAACCGATGATGGCGAAACTTAACCTCATGCTCGCCCGCCCGGAAGGCATTCTAATTTTGACGGGGCCAACCGGCAGCGGCAAGACAACGACACTTTATTCGCTGCTCGCAAAGCTCAATGTCGAATCCGTGAACATCATGACGCTCGAGGATCCGGTCGAGTATCCGGTGGCAATGATGCGGCAGACGTCTGTTTCCGAAATGGCGAAGATAGATTTCGCCAATGGCATTCGTTCCATCATGCGCCAGGATCCGGACATCATTTTGGTAGGCGAAGTGCGCGATCGCGAAACCGCTGAAATGGCGTTCCGGGCGGCCATGACTGGCCACCAGGTGTTTACCACTCTGCACACCAATTCGGCGCTCGGTGCCTTTCCGCGCCTGCTGGACATCGGTATCGCGCCCGATATCATGGCCGGCAACATTATTGGAATCATCGCGCAGCGACTTGTGCGTGTGTTGTGCGCCTTTTGTAAAGAGGGTTACACCCCTTCCGTCGAAGAAAGACAACTCCTGGGGCGCGAGGTCGACGGCGAATTCAAGATTTTCCGGCCCGTGGGATGCAATCGCTGCAACAATCGGGGCTATCGGGGCCGTACCACCGTCATGGAGATCCTGCACATGGATGCCGACCTCGACGAACTTGTCGCCCGGCGGGCAACTCCGAGAGAAATGCGCGAGGCGGCTTTTTCCAAAAATTTCCGCCCTCTCGCCGAGGAAGGGGTGATGCGCGTAGTGGAAGGCGTAACCAGTCTGGCCGAGGTGGCCCGTGCCATCGACCTGACCGGGCGTGCAAGATAGGGTGCCAAATCAACAAGCGCGCGAATACCGCGAGAGTATTCGCAATCTAACCGCCTAGAGCACACCCGGACAAGCAATGGCCGCATATCAGTACAAGGCAATCGACCGGACAGGACGCTCGGCACGGGGCAAACTTGACGCAGCGAACGAGGTGGACCTGGAGTTGCGACTGAAGAAAATGGGGCTCGACCTCATCATCGCACGGCCGGTGCGCAGTCAGGGGCCTTCGATCGCCGGCGGCAGCATTACTCGGCAGGACCTGATCACATTTTGCTTCGATCTGGAGCAGGTGACGCGCGCCGGCATCCCGTTGATCGATGGCCTGCGCGATTTGCGCGAAGGCATGGAAAACCCGCGCTTCCGCGAAATCCTGACATCCGTGCTTGAGGATATTGAAGGCGGCAAGACGCTGTCACAGGCGCTCGGCGGATTTCCGCGCGTGTTCAATACCGTGTTCGTCAGCCTGATACGCGCCGGCGAACTTTCCGGCACATTGACCGAAGTTTTCGAGAATCTCGGGGCAACGCTTAAATGGCACGATGAATTGGTATCGCAGACCAGGCGCCTGCTGGTTTATCCGTCGCTAGTATTCGTCGTCGTCACGGCAGTAATGGTCTTTCTGCTCTTGTATCTCGTCCCGCAGGTCACCCAGTTAATGAAAACCATGGGGCTGGCACTGCCGATTCAGACGCGAATACTGATTGGGATGTCGAATTTCACCGCCAACTGGTGGCCAGTGCTCCTGGTGTTACCGATATTAACGGCGGGCCTCATCACTTTCCTGGTTCGCACCCGACCGCGGTCCCGCTACCTTTTCGACTACGCAATCCTGCATCTACCCGTTACGGGGGAGATTCTGCAGAAGATTATTCTCGCCCGTTTCGCCAATTTCTTCGCGCTGATGTATCGCTCGGGCATCACCATTCTGGAAGCAGTAAAAACCAGCGAGGATATCGTGGCGAATCGAGTGATCGCCGATGGTCTGCAACGAGCGGGTCAGCAGATCAGCGCCGGCGAAAGCATGTCTGAAGCCTTCCAGAATCTGGGCATGTTTCCGCCGTTGGTAATCCGGATGCTCCGAGTGGGAGAAACCACTGGCGCACTGGACACTGCGCTGATGAATGTGACTTATTTCTACAACCGCGACGTGCGGGATTCGGTCGACAAGGCTTTGAAACTGCTTGAACCAACCCTGACGCTGCTGCTCGGCGGGATGCTGGCTCTGATCCTGTTCTCGGTATTGACGCCGGTGTACGATGTCATCGGAAAACTGAATCTCTAGCGCGATGGCGGCCAAACTACTGCTCTGCGTATCTAACGACCAGGCCACGGTCGCTGTGTGGCGCCGGCGCCGCCTGCACTCGTGCACGGGTTTCAAGAATAATGAAGAAGGCTGGCTCGCGTTCGGAAAATTTCTTCGCGCCGTCCGCGGCCTGCCGGTCCACATCATCGTGGACACGGTGGAGGAGGATTTCCGTTTTGAAACGCTACCGCATGTTCGCGGGCGCGACCGGGCGGAAATGGTCGGCCGCAAGCTCAAACAGCTATATCGGGCCACGCCTTACTGCTCCTACGCGCTCCAAAACCGGGAAACCGGAAAGCGTCGCGACGACCGTTACCTTTTCGCTGCGCTGACGAATCCGGATCTACTGATTCCGTGGCTGCATGCCATAGAAGCCAACAGCCTTCCCGTATCGGGAATTTATCCGCTGGCGCTCGTCAGTGACGCGCTGGTCGAACGCCTGAAGCTGAAGCATCCCAACCTGCTAATCATCAGCAAGAACGCCGCGGGGTTACGGCAAACTTTCTTCAAGAATCTGCATTTTCGGATTAGCCGCCTTACGCCTTTAGGGAGCGCCGCAGAGGTGGCCGACCAGCACTACGCCGACGAAATTGGCAATACGCGAATGTATCTGGATGCGCTGACCGTTACGCACGTCGATGACACACTGGAAATTGTCATTCTCGATCTAAACGGTTCTCTGTCGGGATTAGCGCCGACGATCATGCGCGGCCGCCCGAATATGCATTGTCATTACCTCGATATCAACGAAATTCATGCGAGCCTCGGTATTCCGGTCGCGGATCTGGAAGCCTCGAGCGACACCCTGCACCTGCATCTGCTGGGCGAGCAAGCGCCAACTCTCAATCTCGCGCCGTCTTCGCTTACGCGAACTTATCAACGCTTCGCAGCCGGGAGGTGGGTATACGCCGCCTCGGGAGCGACACTGGTCGGCGCCGTGATATGGAGCGGGGTGAATGTCTTCCAGGCAATCGGGATCGATCAGAACGTCGTCACCGCGCAACGGCAGACGCTGGATTTTCAGGGCAAGTATCACCAGGTGGCGGCGCAGTTTCCCGATACACCAACGAGCGCGGACAATCTGCGTCATGCGGTTGAAACGGTTGATCACATTCGCGCCGGATTGCGTTCTCCGGAAATGATGTTCTCGATTGTCAGTCACGCGCTCGACGGATCACCCGATATCGAGTTGCAGCGCCTTGAGTGGCACTACGGCGATTCGCCGACCGCCAAAACGGGGGTGAATCCTGCAGCGGCTCCGGCAGCCAGGTCCGGCGATATGTTGCAGACAGGCATCGTGTATGGCGAAGTCACGCATTTCGGCGGCGATTATCGCGTGGCCATGAACACCATCAATAATTTTTTGCAAATCATCGCACGCGACAACGCGGTCGCAGAGGTAAAGGTATTGAAATTGCCGCTCGATGTCCGTTCCGAATCGGGACTGAGCGGCAGCACGGTGGCGATCCCGGGAAAAGAAACAGCCAAGTTCGAAGTCGCGGTTGTGTTCAGGCGCGGGGTCTAGATGCGGTTCACAGCGAAAGACCTTCGATCCATGAAAATGCCGATGCTCGCGCTGGCGATTGCGCTTGCCGCGTCGTTCTTGATGGTCGCATTCTCATCGACTCAGCGCGAGCAAACCGAGACCCGGTTACGCAATCAGTTGGCGGCCCTGCAGGAAGCGCGAACCCGCTATCAGCGCTCAGGGGAAGAGCGTGAAACCGTGATGCACTTCCTGAAGGCCTACCGGCAACTTGAAAAATCCGGCTTGGTCGGCGCCGAACAACGCCTTAACTGGGTGGAAAGCCTGCGCGTTGCGAACGCGCGGGCCGGTGTGTTCGGTGTGAATTACCAGATGACCGCGCAGGCACCGCTCCCATTCGTCGCTCGGGACAACCCGCTCAGCGGGCGGGTCATGCATTCGCAGATGAGCCTGTCCTTCGGCGTGTTGCACGAAGCAGATCTGGTTCGATTCTTCAACGCCCTCTCCGCGCAACAACCGGGATTGTTCGTGCTCACCGGATGCTCACTCGATCGCGGCGGGCGACAAGGCCCCCCTGTGCCGAGGCAGGCCAATTTGATGGCCCAGTGTGACCTGTCATGGGTGACGATCGATCCTGGAAAGGGCAGTCCGTGAGACGCTATTTGCGGGTTCTTGCGGTAATGATTGCTGCGCTGCCGTGGTGGCCGGCGCACACCGCGGAGCCTTTGGGAAGATTGTTTTTCACCCCGGCACAGCGCAACGCCCTTGACGCTGGCAAGCATATTCGCACGTCGCAAATTTCTCCCGCCTCGGCAGTGCGCATTCCGCAGGAAGTGAAATTGAATGGGGTAGTCACCCGCAGTGACGGCGAATCCACCGTGTGGGTAAACGGACGACCGCTGGACAAGCGACCGGACTCTGGAGTCAATGCCACAGCCTCCGGCTCCGATCCGGCAACAGCGCGGTTGAAGTTGGGCGCCGCACGCGACCCGGTGCGGTTGCGAGTCGGGCAACGCCTGGAGCGCGGCACCGGCAAGATTGCCGAGCCTTACGAATCAATCGTGGACCAGACAGAAGTGGTGACGCCAGTCGCCGGCAAAGAGACGAAACGGACAACGCGCAAGCAGCAGACAAATTCGATCTCGGGAACAAAGCCTGAGCAGGTTTCCGACCGCTGAGGCTCACCATTCGTCTCCCAATGCTCCAACGCGAAACGCGGTCGGCGTCAAGGACGACATTGACGCGCAAGCCCTCCGGGGTCGCACTGCTTGCAGTGCTGGGGCTTCTGGGTCTGCTTGCAGCCCTATTCGTGGCCGGATTCGCCGGCAATATTTTTCGGCAGAACCAAACAGACCAGCGCACCGCGGACGCCCTGGCGCAGGCGAAGGCGGCGCTGATCGGATACGCGGCAAACTATCCTGACGAACACCCGGGGCGGGTATTCGGCTATCTTCCCTGTCCCGACAGAGACGGCGGCACCGGAGAGGGAACCGCCGATACCAGCTGCGGCGGGACCGATGTGACGGTCATCGGGCGGCTGCCATGGAAGACGCTCGAACTCCCACCTTGGCGTGATGGCGACGGAGAGTGCCTATGGTATGCGGTTTCCGGAAATTTCAAGAATAATCCGTCG
Organism: Betaproteobacteria bacterium; assembly: GCA_031382195.1. GTDB lineage: Bacteria > Pseudomonadota > Gammaproteobacteria > Burkholderiales > JACQAP01 > JACQAP01. The sequence goes on along the minus strand of JANMYN010000191.1, from coordinate 2,511 downwards.
ACCAGCCTGATGAATTGGGACACCAACGGCCTGATTACCATCATGGCGCCGGACGGCACTAGTTTCGCCGCCGGCGGCAGCGGCAGCACCGTCATTCCCACCCGGCGCGCGGCCGCAGTTATTTTCGCAACCGGCGCGATTCTGCCGGGCCAGGACCGCTCGCTCGCCGCGATCAATCCGCCCGCGAACTGCGGTGGCAACTACAACGCCGCAAACTATCTGGACGCCGACTCGTCGAGCCTGATCAACAATGCGACGGCTTCCACCACCACCCCTAATGCGCTGAGCAAGTTCATCGCTGCATTCAACTCCAACCGCACGGGGGCCGCCGCGAATACATTCAACGACCGATTGGCCTATATCACGCCGCAGGATATTTTCACCAACCGAGCGCAATTGCGCTCGGATTTTCTGCCTTATCTGACCGATCCGAACACGGGCATGCTGCGCGCCGCCGCTGATTGCATCGTGCGTTACGGACGGACCAACGCGCTGAGCCCCGTCGACAAGCGATTGCCGTGGGCGGCACCGCTTGCCATAGGCAATTATGGTACAAACGGCAATTACGATGACGACGCCACGCTGCCGCGCTACTCCGGTCGCCTGCCCTACCGGACCGACAACTCGGCCGCGGTTTTAAGTGGAACCGACAATGCGACCGTGCGCACCGCAGGCAATGTGCTGCTGTCGAGCAGCGTCTGTCCCGGCTGGAGCGCCAACGTGGCGGAATTCTGGAACAACTGGAAGGATCACGTGTTCTACGCGGTGGCGAAGGCCTTCGCACCGAACAACGTCGTCGCCGCAAGTCTGCCCAATCCCTGTACTGCGGACGAATGCATTACGGTGGACAGCGCCACCGATGTTGCCGCCGTGCTGATCTTCGCGGGCGAGAAAGTTTCGGGTCAGAACCGGAACAATGATGCCAACCCGGCTTATACGAGTTCGGACAAGTCCACCGTGACGAATTATGTGGAGGGGGTAAACGCAACCGCGATTCAGCAGAACACCCCGAATATAGTGAGCCCACGGGTATTTTCCAAGACGCCTGCCGGCGGCAACGACACCGTAATGTGCATTCGTGCCGACCCGGTGACCGGCCTCTACGTGGATCCGACTTGTGCGGCCACCTCGGTGTGCAGCACGGACGCGAGACCGCCGTCGGGGCTGGCCGGTTATCGTTCCGGCAACGTCAACAACTGCAACGCCGGGAGCAACAAGGTTCTGCCCGCCTGCCAGACGCTGGCGGATAGGATCGGGACCAATAACTGCTCGTGCAAGAAGGCGGCAAAAGACTTCATCAGCAAGAAATGTCTCGGCGGCTTCACCGACCCGAAGTGTCAGGCCGCCGACACGACATTGACGACTTGCTGAGCGGCGAACGATCGATGCGGACCCCGAGCAAACTCCCAGGCAGATTCCGGCCTACCCGTACAATTGGCGGATTCTCACTAATCGAACTTTCGGTGGTCCTGGTGCTGATCGCGCTGCTGCTCGGCAGCTTATTGGTGCCGCTCGGTGCGCAGATCGAGCAGCGGCAGTACTCGGACACCGAAAAGCAGCTCGAACAAATCAAGGAGGCGCTGATGGGCTTCGCACTGTCGAACGGCTACTTGCCGTGTCCGGCAAAATCAGCGTCCGACGGCGCCGAGGATCGCATTGGCGGGGGAACCACGTGCACGCTTGTCGCAGGCATTCCGAAACGCGTCGGTTTTCTGCCTTGGGTCACGCTCGGAGTCAAGCCCTCGGATTCCTGGGGCAATCTCTACAGATACAGCGTGTCGGCAAATTTTACCAATTCCGCCGCGTTGAGCCTGTTTACGCTAACCAGCACTCGCGACATCCTCATCCAGACGCGCAACGCGGCCGGCGCGGTAACGAATCTTTCGAATGTAAACGAGATTCCGGCGGTCGTGCTCTCGCACGGAAGGAACGGATACGGCGCGACCAGCGATCTTGGCATCGCCAGGGCAACACCCGCGACCTGGGACAATACGCTGGATGAATTCAATAATGCCAACAACAGCACGACATTCTCGAGCCGGACGCGAACCGATAACCTCGGAGCGGCGGGGGGTCAGTTCGATGATATCGTCGTCTGGATTACGCCCAGCATTCTGTTTTCCCGCATGGTCGCGGCAGGCAGGCTACCCTAGGCGACGCCATCAAGGGGACACGGTGCGTTCCTGGCCGGCCATCGGCGAAAGCATGAAACACACCTTCCCCGGCAGATTGCTTGCAAGTGTGACTTCATAGCCTTGCTCGCGTGCAAACCGTCCCACCTGGTACATACCTACTCCAAGCCCGGAATGAGACGGTACCGCGGTCGAAAACAATTGCCCGACGAGCGCGTCCGGAACCGGGGCGCCATCATCGCAAACGGATAACGCGAAACCGCCGCTCCACTGCAGCCTGACCATGATGCGAAGTTTGTTTTCCAGCTTTCGCTTTTCCAGCGCATTCTGCAGAAAATTCTCGGCAACCGATGCAAAGAGGTCGGACGGCAGCGTGCTG
>JANMYN010000182.1:0-7358 GCA_031382195.1 Betaproteobacteria bacterium | reverse complement strand
AGCGCGGTATCGACGAACCAGACGGCCACGTCCGCCCGTTCGCAAATCTTGCCCTCGAGCCACGCCGCGAAACGGCGCGCCATGCGCCATCGCTCCCAGTTTTCATAAGTCATCGGGTCGTGAATTTCGGCCACCCAGGGGAGCGAGAAGCGCTTGGCGAGCAGATAGCCCGCAAGGTGGGCGGAGTTTGCCCCTCCGGTCGAATAGATCACCGCGGCCCGTCGCGCGCGAATAATGCTGGCCCCCCTGAGATAGGCAGGGATAAACCAGGACCACTGCGGCTCGAGGCGGAGGAACAGTTTTTCGATGAGGTAGAACGGCAACAACACCAGGGTCATGAGCCCGACCAGGGTCTTGTAGACCCACTTGCGGGAGACGTGGCGGCGCAGCACATGGCGCAAGTCGAACCGCAGCCCCACCGGCGAAACCGGAAGAAGCTGATGATGCTCGACGTTTTCGTCTCGCCGTCCGGTTACGGCACTTAACACGATCGGCCTTACGCCTCGCGCAAGAAGATGGGGAATCTTGTCGGTGATGGTCTGGCTCGCCGCCCGGCCATCCATATTAAATGCATGGGACAGGACTAACCAAGTCTGCTCACTACGCATTACGGCCAATCTGGATTTCGTCACTGTGGGCCGATGCTGCAAGCAGCACTCCGGCGAAGAACATGAACTCCATCAGAATGTGGTCACGCAATGTACTGTCGAGAAAGGCACGGGCCGCGAAACCGGCGGTCAAGAACAGCAGAGCTAATCCTGCTGCTTGTTGTCCGGCAAGGCATGCAGAATAGCCCTGCCGGAAGAGGGCAATCAGGAAGGCCATCCAGAGAGCCAGGGCCGGCAGGCCGACGCTGAGCGCAAGGTCGAGATAGCCATTGTGGCTGTGAGCCGCCAAGACATCTCCAAATCTTTCCGCTACCAGCTCCCTGAACGAGTTCCGGCTGACCCCGGTACCCAGTGGATTCTCGGCGATGAGTCGGACCGCATATCGTGCCCAGGAAATCCGTTCATATGCTGTTTGTTCCACGGGCAATCCATCCGCGGCCAACGGCAATGATCTCACTTCGGCATTAACCCAGGAGATATCCGCATCGATATTCCAGGCGACCGGCACAGTGGCCAGAAAGCGGCCCCACCTGGCATCGGATTTCAGCATCACCCACAAGGCTACGCAGAATAAAATCGCCAATACCGCTGTGACGCCCCAAATCTTGCGCTTCGCCGATCCCCGAAGACCGCGGACATACAAGAAAAATCCCATCAACAGCATCGCCAGGATAACGACCACGCCGTTTCTGGCTCCGGAAAGATACGTTGTAAGCAGCACGATGGTGAATGCGATTACCCACGTCGTCCTGTTCAGTCCAAGCAGTCTCCGAGACTGGTTTGTTGCGATAATATCTGCAAGCAGCAGGCTCGCCGTGATGGCATTCACATATGTAACGTTTGCTTTGTGATCAAAGATTCCTACGAAATGTCCTCCGAGAGTGTTCCCAAAGGTTGCCGGCAAATAGCCAACCATGAGTTGCAGGGTTGCCAGTGCCAACAGTGCCCAGAACAACAGTCGCAGAAGCCGGCTTGCCTCGACGTTTCGGTTGCGTAAGTCCCACACCAGCAGCAGCCCGGAAAAAAAAGAAAGATAGGCTGGCAGCCACTGGCCCTTGATTTCGAGTAAAGACCTGGCCGGATTGGCGTCTATCAGCAACGCGACCACAAAAAGCCAGCAGGCTAAGGCCACAAGAATAGCCATCACGTAACCCAGGGCGGCCTTGGGAATAACGAGATCTTTGCGTTTCAAAAAATCGTAGGCTAACCAAAAAAAGAGAAGCGCCAGGAAGGAGTTCCGCAACGCGATAACATGAGGCAAAGGCCATACAAATACGAGGCCAGCCGCCAGCATGGCCGGGACGGCAGCTCTCGCCGAACCGTATCCGAACCAAATCATTGTATTGCCATGTGCAAACGTGGAGTCACCTGGAAAGGGAGTTTTCGGAAAGAGCCCCGCATTACTCAGTAAGCGCCCTTGCGCGCGAACACGACTTGTATGGTCTTAATCAAAATGACGAGGTCGTACCACAATGACCAATTACGGACGTACCAACTGTCAAGCGCCACACGATCTTCATAACCAGTATCGTTTCGACCGCTGATCTGCCAGAGTCCGGTCATGCCCGGGGGCGCCTCGAGGTAATAGTCGACCTGGTCACCGTAGCGTTCCAGTTCTTCCTCGATAATTGGACGCGGTCCCACGAGACTCATTTCACCCTTCAAGACATTCCAGAGTTGCGGCAACTCATCGAGACTGGTTTCGCGCAAGAAGGCACCAATCGGCGTAATACGTGGATCCTTTTTCAACTTGAAGTCGCGCTCCCATTCCGTACGCGCCTCTGGATCGCGTGCCAGGAGTTCTGCGAGAACCTCGTCGGCATTCTGCACCATGGTGCGGAATTTCAAACAGCTGAAGGATTTTTTGTGCTGACCGATTCTCGCGTGACCGAAAATCGCCTTCCCTCCTGTTTTACGAATCTTCCAGGACAGGAAGCCAAAAAATGGCGTCAGAATAATAAGCAGCGCAATGGATGTGACGACATCGAACAGCCGTTTTACGATACGCGGACCGGGGTGCGCAAGGTTATTGCGCATCGAAAGCATCAGCACCTCGTGGCTAAAAAAGTGGGTCATCTCCATGCCATACAAAGGAAGCCCACGCAATGGCGGAATGATGCTCATGTCGCTGTAACGTGCCGAAAGCTTTTGCAGCAATTTCTGATGTGGAAACAGGCTCTCGGCCTCAACAGCGACAATGATCTGAGGCGCGCCGAGATCGTCCAGAATCGAATATGGATCATCACTCAATGACAAGACTGGTATCGCCCTCGCTCCAATGTCAAAAATCGTGGCCGGCACGGGTTCACCCGGCAACGAAACGAAGGCGATAACCTCAAGCCCCATAAGCGGTTCGCCATATAGCGCCTCGGCCGCTTCACGGGCATTTGCTCCGACACCCACTATAACGGTCGGTCTCTGCCATCGCTTGGCGCGCATCAACATGCGCTTGAGAAACACCCGCGTCAAGGGAACCAATGCCAATGCGAACAGCCAGGCCGTGATGAACCATGATCGCGAGAAATACCATTTGGCAAGATAGGCAAACACCGCATCAATGACTGCAACGATGAAGAACACCTTTGCGATATCGAGAGCCTCATCGGAAAACGGGCGGCGCCGTGAATAGTGGCCCCGCAACCCGAGGGCCAGCAGCGCCAGCAAGAGCAATCCGGCGAAGAGGGCGATGCGCTTGTCTCCAAGCGCCGACCACCAGCCGATAAGGCCGTCCCGCCAACTCTGCCCCTCTACGAGCCACAGCAGGCCAAATGAAAGAAGCCAGGCAAGCGTTAGTCCGACTCCATCTCCGACGACCAGCCACCAACTTACTCTGGGATGCGCAGCCTGCCGATGGTTTGCCATCAGCGTAGCTGCTGGAGATTTAAGGGATGAATCGAGCGGGGTCGTATCGTTAGGCACGATGCATTTTAGCAGCCACTCCGGCCGCAGGCCCACCTGGCGCCTGCCGAAAAGGCGTGTGAATCACTGTCCGGACGCTCGATTTCCGACGGCGACCGGGTCGGTCCAATAAGCGCGAAGCATGCTCAGCCGACGCTTTACAGCGATCGGGAGCCGTTCCTCCTGCAAGCCCAATCGAAATCCCACGAATTTGAACAGAGTCCGCAAAACGGCAGACGGGATAAGAAACGGATTGCGCGCAAGGAGGTATCTCAGCTCCGAGTTGACAAATCGAAGACCCTCATTTTCTGCGCCTCCGAAATGATCCCGGATCCAAGGTTCCCGTGCATGCAGAACTCCCGCGTCAAAGTAACGGCGAAACTCTTCCATGAGGCTATAGTCGTGCGAATGAAATACAGTCGCTTCCGCGCAGTAGGCAACTTTCTTTCCCGCGAGCAGCATTTTCGCGGCCACGTAAGTGTCTTCGCCCATTATCAAATTCGACGGAAAGCCCCCCACCGCAAGCAGATCCGTACGACGATAAGCTGCAAACGAATTGGAAAGGAATACGGTCTTGATCCCCATCGCTGTCCGGTCATCGAATGTAGTGACCCGACTTGCATCGGGATAATTGAACAACCGCGCATGAGCTTCGGTGTGCCCCGCTCCCAGACGTGGCAACTGTCGTCCGAACGCGACGCCGACTCCTGGATCGTTAAAGCCCTCGTTGAGTCGCTCGAACGCGTGCTGGTCGGCTGGTACCGCGTCCTGTGTCAGGAAAATGATCAAATCCGCGTCCGAAACCATGTCGACGCCGACCTGACGGGTGCCGCCATGATTGAATTCCCGGCCGTTTATCGAATGAATCCGCGCGCCCGCTCGTCTGAATGTCTCTACGGTGCCGTCATCGGAGCCAGAGTCAATAACAAGGAATGTATCAGGTTGCAATGTCTGCGAGACAATCGCTGCCGCGAGAATCGCGGCGTCTGCCCCTGCGTTGAGGGTGGGAATACAAAGTGCGGTCTTCAAAGAAAACTCTCGAGAGGATCAACAGTAATTAGTCCTGAACTGTCACGTCGACGTGCTCCCGAACATCCCAGAGACCGAGTCGATATTTGGGTTATCTCGCCGCCGCGCGCAGTTGCGCATCGTGTCCGGTCCGTTCTGAGCCGTACTCCGGAACCCACCGCACAAGCGCGGATCGTACTTCGCGATCCTCCGATGACCCCGTTTGTTGCAGCCATGCGATCAATGCATCAAGCCAGTCGTCCGCTTCCGGGCGCGCGCGGGCAATCCGCAGCTTGGGGTGCGGCGTGGCGAGCGTTTGCTCGCCGTCGGCGAGAACTTCTTCGTAAAGCTTCTCCCCGGGGCGCAATCCGGTGAATACGATCTTGATGTCTTCCTCCGCAAACCCTGACAGCCGGATCATGTCTTTCGCCAGATCGACGATGCGCACCGGCTCGCCCATGTCCAGCACGAAGATCTCTCCGCCCCGACCCATCGAGCCGGCCTGCAGCACCAACTGGGCTGCTTCGGGAATGGACATAAAGTAGCGAGTGATCTCCGAGTGGGTGACGGTGACCGGGCCGCCGGTTGCAATCTGCTCGCGGAACTTCGGAATCACGCTGCCCGCGCTGCCTAGCACGTTGCCGAACCGAACCATGATGATGCGCGTATCGCCCCTGGGCTGCAGTGCCTGGCAGACCATCTCGGCAAGGCGCTTGCTTGCACCCATCACGTTCACGGGGTTTACCGCCTTATCAGTGGAAATGAGCACGAAGCTGTCCACTGCGTGGGCGACGGCCTCGGAGGCAAGGACATAGGTACCGTAGACATTATTGCGCACCGCCTCCCACGCGTTTTCCTCCTCCATCAACGGCACGTGCTTATAGGCTGCGGCGTGGAAGATGACCTGTGGTCGGTATTTCGCCAGCACTTGACGGACACGGTCGCGGCTCTTGGTATCGCCCACCACGCATATGATGGAAAGTTCCGGCAGCGTGCGCCGGAATTCCTGTTCAGCCTGGTAAAGCGCGAACTCGGACAGCTCGAACAACACCAGCCGGAACGGACGAAACTTCGCGATCTGCCTGCACAACTCGCTGCCTATCGAGCCCCCAGCTCCTGTCACAAGAACGGTTTTCTGCTCGAGCAGACTGGCCAAACCGATATTGTCGAGCGTAACCGGGTCGCGCCCCAGCAGGTCGTCGAGTTCGACGTTCCGGATCTGCGATACTGTCACCTTGCCGCTAATGAGATCGTCAAAGGAGGGCACCGTCAGAGCGCTGACGCCCGCCTCCTGACACAGGCCGACAATTCGTCTGCGCACCTGATGGGTTGTCGATGGCATCGCAATGATCGCGTGGCTGACGTCGTAACGGGCGGTCACCGCCGGCATATCGTTTATCCCGCCCAGGACGGTTGCGCCCAGGATCTGCCGGCCCAGTTTTACCGGGTCGTCGTCGAGCAGGCCGATGACCCTCCACTCCTTGCTGTGCGCAAGATCCTTCAGCAACGTGACCGCCGTATCCCCCGCTCCCAGCACCACTACCGGCTTGCCGTACAACGCTCCAAGCCTGCCGATGTTGCGTTCCTTCCAGGCGCGGTAAAGCATCCTGCTGCCGCCCATCAGCAAGAGGAGCAGGATCGGGTGCAGAATGAAAACAGAGCGCGGCACCACGTATCCGCGCTGTGCCAGTAGGAACATAGCGGGGAATGCCAGCGCGGCCACCCCCACGGCAATCAGGATCAAACGAAGATCATGAATGCTTGCGTAGCGCCACAGTCCCTTGTACAGGCCAAAGCGCCAGAAACACAACGCGTCGAGCAACATTATCCCGCCCACGGTCTTCCACATGACGATTTCGAATTCCGCCGGAATCTCGAAATTGAAGCGCAGGGAAAAAGCAGCAAGCCATGCCAGGGCGGCCACCATCACGTCGTGGACAAATGCTAGCGCCGAACGATAGTTGATCCGGGGAGGATTAGTCATGCGAAGCTGCCGAAAACCGTCGCCAGCGGTGGTCAATCGCCCACATGGTAGTCGCGATAAGCGCGGCCAGCACACTTATTATTACCGATCGCGCAGCCGGCGACGCACGCAGGCACAGGAGCGCCGCGGCGCCGCAAATCAGCATCAATGCGTACTCGAAAAGAGCGGTCTTCCTGTGGCTCCAGCCGGACAGGATCAATCGCTGGTAGTAATGTTGCCGGTGCGCCTCCCAGAAACGCTCACGGCGCAGGAGCCGGCGCACGAGCGTCGCGCTGGCGTCAACGATGAAGGGTGCGAATACGACCATTGGAAACCATAACGGCCAGAGTCCCTGCCGCCACCCTGCCACGCCAATTGTCCCAGCAAGGAAACCCAGCGGAATTGAACCCACGTCGCCCATGAAAATTTTCGCCGGTGGAAAATTGAAGATCAAAAACCCCGCTGCCGCGGCCGAGATCGAACAGGCCAGGAGCTCGAGCTCACGATTCCCCCCGAGCCATGCCGCCACGCCGTAAGTCCCGAAACCGATAACGGTCATGCCGCCTGCCAGGCCGTCGGCGCCGTCCATGAAATTGTAGAGGTTCGTTATCCAGGTGATGGTGAGCCACAGGACGACGAGCAAAAACGCTCCGGAAGTTCCCTCGTCTAACCACAGAAAGATGCCGGCCGCCGCCAAGTGCATCACCAATCTCACTGCCGGGGGTAGAGCATGACGATCGTCGAAATAGGAAGCGATGGCCAGCGCAACGGCAGGAACCAGCAGGCCGGGACTGGCGCGAAGCCACAAGGCGGCGACAACTATGCCTGTCAAGATCGCAATGCCACCGGTGCGCGGAACCGCCACGACGTGCAGGGAGCGC
>JANMYN010000133.1:0-3070 GCA_031382195.1 Betaproteobacteria bacterium | reverse complement strand
GAATCGGGGCAGCTTGCCGGCTCGCTACTGCTGCGCATGATGAAGGGCGAGATCAAGCCGGTAATGGCGTGGGGCAACGCGCCGATCCTGGCGCAAACGCTGCGCCAGAACACCGCCGAAGGGGCCATGAAGGATTTCGTCGATGCCGCTCGCGCGGCCCAACGCGACGGCCTGCTCGCCGCCACCGCATTCGGCGGATTCCAGATGGCGGACATTCACGATGCCGGCATCAGCGTGGTTACCATCGCGGACGCCGACAAGGCCGCAGCCCAAGGCGCATGCAACCGGATTCTCGACGTCGCCTGGGCACAAAAGGAGGACTTCATTTACCGTGGACAGCCACTCGAGCAATCGATCGCGCAGGCGAAACGCCTGGGCGATCAGTCGGGTGGGCCGATCCTGCTGCTGGATCACGCCGACAATTGCGCGTCGGGCTCAACGCAGGACACGATGTACGTGCTTCGCGAGGCGCTGCGCCAAGGCCTGACCGGCATCGCAGTGGCACCGATCCGCGATGCGCAAACCGTGGCGAAGGCGATCGAGGCCGGCCTCGGCGCGCGGGTCACGCTGCCGGTGGGCGGCAAGATGGACATGCCCTCGATCCGGCGCAAAGGGGAACCTTTGACGCTGAGCGGGACCATCCGCACGATCACGAACGGAGAGTACACAATCACCGGCCCGCAGTTCACCGGCATGCGCTGTTTCATGGGCAGGACCGTTGTGCTCGACACCGGAACGGCGCTTGTCGTCATCTCGGAGCGCAATCAGGAACCCTGGGATCGCGGCGTATACGAGAGCGCCGGCATCGACCCTGCCCGCCAGCGCTATCTGCTGCTCAAGTCGCGGATGTACTTCCGGCCGGTTTTCCTGCCGATCGCGAAGGGCATGGTGTTCTGTGACGCTCCCGGCGTGTCATCCTCGGACTGGACCGAGTTCGAATACCGCAAGATCCGGCGGCCGATCTATCCGCTGGATGAACAATTTGCCAACGGCCGCAGGGCTGCCGCTGCCTGATAGTGATTTAGAACTTAACAAGCAATCCTCTGCGGTGAGCGCTTTTACGAATAGGAGGAGAAAGAATTTATGAACAAACCATTGAATCAGGCCTCAGTCCTGGAAGAACTTCACCACTTCATCGACGGAGCCGAGGTTGCCGGGCGCAGCGGGCGCCACGGCGACGTCTACAATCCTGCGCTGGGCAGCGTGAAGGCGCGCGTACCGTTTGCCAGCGAAGCCGAAGTCTCTGTGGCCGTGGAGGCCGCGCAAAAAGCTTTTCCGGCCTGGGCCGCCACGCCGCCGCTGCGTCGTGCGCGCGTAATGTTCAAGTACAAGGAATTGCTCGACGCCCATGCCGAAAAGCTCGCCGCGATCATCACCAGCGAGCACGGCAAGGTTCTATCCGACGCCAGAGGCGAAGTCACCCGCGGCATCGAAGTCGTCGAGTTTGCCTGTGGCATTCCGCACCTGCTCAAAGGCGAGTACACCGAACAAGTCGGCACGGGCGTGGACAGCTACTCGGTGCGCCAGCCGCTGGGTGTGTGCGCCGGCATCACCCCGTTCAATTTCCCGGTGATGGTCCCGATGTGGATGTTTCCGATCGCCATCGCCTGCGGTAACACCTTCCTTCTCAAACCTTCCGAGCGCGATCCGTCGGCAAGCGTGTATCTCGCGAAGTTGCTGAAGGAGGCGGGTTTGCCGGACGGCGTGTTCAACGTCGTCCATGGGGACAAGGTCGCGGTCGATGCACTGCTGCACGATTCGCGCATCTCCGCGGTGAGTTTCGTCGGCTCCACGCCGATTGCCGAATACATCTATCGCACCGGCACCGCGAGAGGCAAACGGGTGCAGGCGCTGGGCGGCGCGAAGAACCACCTGGTGGTCATGCCGGATGCCGATCTCGATCAAGCTGTGGATGCCCTGATGGGTGCGGCCTACGGTTCAGCGGGCGAACGCTGCATGGCGATCTCGGTAGCGGTCGCCGTGGGAAATGTCGCCGACAAACTGGTGGCGAAACTTGCCGAACGCGCCAAGGCGCTGAAGATCGACACCGGCACCAGTGAAACCGCGGAAATGGGACCCCTTGTCACGAAGCAGCATCTCGACAAGGTTCGCGGCTACGTGGATCTGGGCGTCAAGGAAGGCGCGAAACTGGTCGTCGACGGTCGCGGCCACAAGGTCGATGGCCACGAGAATGGCTTCTTCCTCGGTGGCTGCCTGTTCGATCAGGTCAAGCCGGACATGACCATTTACAAGGATGAAATATTCGGTCCGGTGCTTGCGGTAACGCGCGTGCCGGATTTCGAATCGGCGGTCGACCTGGTCAACAAACATGAATTCGGCAACGGCGTGTCGCTGTTCACGCGCGATGGCGACTGCGCGAGGGAATTCGCCATGCGCATCCAGATCGGCATGGTCGGCATCAATGTGCCGATCCCGGTACCGATGGCCTTCCACAGCTTCGGCGGCTGGAAGCGCTCGCTGTTTGGCGATCACTACGCCTACGGCCCAGAGGGCGTGCGCTTCTATTCGCACCTGAAGACGATCACGACGCGCTGGCCTACTGGTATCCGCAAAGGCGCCGAGTTCGTCATGCCGACGATGAAGTGAGGGGCGAGGATCGAGGGACGAGGGACGAGGGAAATGCAAATGCGCAATGCCATTAAATTTACACTGATCTTTTTCGTTATTGCCGGGGCAGCTGGCTGCAGCAAGAGCGAAGCTCCTCCTCAGGCGGCTAGCGGCCAGGATTCGCATCCGGTGAAGAACGTCGAATCGTTGCCCTCCGGGACCATTCGGGAAGGCGCGCGCACTATGAACCGGGCCGCGGACATGGCCAAGAGTCTCGAACAACAAAAACAGGATCGAGACAAGGAAGCGGAACCGCAGAGCAAATAATCTCCGGGGGCAGCATGGCCAGAATTGAAAGCGCGGATGCGCTGCGAAAACTGATCGGTTCGCCGAACCAGATGGTGCCGCACAAGATCCATCGCGAACTCAATGCCCGAGCGGTCGAGTTCATCGGCAAATCGTCCATGTTGATGCTGTCCACGGCCGATGCCCGGGGCCGGGC
>JANMYN010000115.1:0-2877 GCA_031382195.1 Betaproteobacteria bacterium | reverse complement strand
TTTGGCGGGGAATGGGCGGTGGGCTCGGTAATGATCGGCGAAATGATCCGCGCGCGACACCGCGGCAAGGCGGTGGGCACGGTGCAAAGCGGCTGGGCCGTTGGCTGGGGAGCCGCGGCGCTGATGTTCGCGATTTTCTTCACGCTGCTGCCCGATGCCGTCGCCTGGCGCGCTCTGTTCTGGATCGGACTGGCGCCGGCGCTGCTGATTTTCTACATCCGCCGCCATGTGAAGGACTCCGACGTGTTCATCGCCACACGCAGGCGCGTCGGCGCGCGGCGTGTGAATTTCCTCGAAATCTTTTCACCCCGGCTGTTGCATATCACCGTGCTGACCAGTCTGATGGCGTCCGGCATGCAAGGTGGCTACTATGCAGTGACCATTTGGCTGCCGACCTACCTGAAAACGGTGCGCGGGCTGTCAGTGATCGGTACCGGCGGGTATTTGGGGGTGATCATATCCGGCGCCTTTGCCGGCTATCTGACAGCAGCCTGGTTGTCGGACTTCATGGGCAGGCGCAATACTTTCTTCCTGTTCGCCGGGTGTTCCGCACTGACTGCGGTGACCTATACGGTGCTGCCGATCAGCGATGGGCAGATGCTGGTGCTCGGGTTCCCGCTGGGATTCTTCGTGTCCGGAAATTTCAGCGGCATCGGCGCCTATTTCACCGAACTCTTTCCCAGCAGGGTGCGTGGTTCCGGACAAGGCTTCGCCTACAATTTCGGTCGCGGCATCGGCGCGCTGTTTCCGGCACTGGTGGGATACCTAAGCGCAAGCATGCCGCTCGGCCGGGCGATTGGAATATTCGCGGGAGCGGCTTTCGTTGTGGTGATCATCGCGGTGTCGCTGCTGCCGGAAACCCGCGGCAAACAGCTCGCGGTCTACGATTAGCGCCGGCGGCACAACAGAAAAAAGACATTCTCACCTGTGCAGTGAACGGGTTTGCTTGGAGGCCGCGAAGCGGTCTGGGTTACGATACGATTCTCGGTCAATGCAGGAACAGACAATGAAACCCGCTCCCGTCGCGCCGCAGATTCTCGACCAGCTGCGGCGCATATCCACCGCGACCCTGACTTCCCAGCTGTTCAAGCTCGGATTTCGCAATACCTACCTTACCGGCGTGAAGCCGCTCAATCCGGCGTTGCGCATGGCGGGCGAAGCGGTGACGGTGCGTTTCGTGCCCGCGCGCGAGGATCTCGCGACCTTTGAGGCGATCGGCAGGCCAGGCTATGCACAGCGCAAGGCGATCGACGAAATCCAGCCCGGCCAGGTGCTGGTGCTCGATTGTCGCAACATCGACACGGTGGCGGCCGGCGGGGAGATCCTGATGTCGCGCCTGCAGGCACGCGGTGCGGCCGGTGCGGTGACCGACGGTGCGATGCGGGACTACGCATCGATCCAGCGGCTGGGGTTTGCGGTGTTCGCGAAGAACATGGCCGCTTCCGCACATATCCATCGCCATCTCGCGGTCGACATCAACGTGCCGGTGGGGTGCGCCGAGGTGCTGGTGATGCCGGGCGACATCATGGTCGGCGACGAGGAAGGCGTGGTCTGCGTCCCGCGCCATGTCGTCGAGCAGGTCGCGCAAAGCGGGTTGGAGATGGAGGACCTGGAAGCCTGGGTGCTGGAAAAAGTCCAGGCCGGCGCGCCGATCGCCGGCACCTACCCGCCGAACGAGCAGATGCGCGCCGAATACGAGGCATGGAAGAAGAAGCGCTGAAGCATGGATACGATCTTGTTCGATCTCGGTGCGGTGCTGGTCGACTGGAATCCGCGCTACCTTTACCGGCCGCTGTTCAACGGCGACGACCAGGCGATGGAGCACTTCCTGGCTGAAATCGCGCCGCCCTGGTGGAACCTCGAGATCGACGCCGGCAAGACCTTCGACCGGGCGGTCGCCGAGCGGACCGCCGTGCATCCGGATCACGCCGGCATGATTGCGTTGTGGCGCGACGGCTGGGAGAAAATGCTGCGCGACGAGATTGCCGGCAGCGTCGAAATCCTCGCTGAACTGCGCAGGAGGGGATGTCGGCTGCATGCGCTGACCAACTGGTCGGCCGAAACCTTCCCGATCGCGCGCCGCCGCTTCGAATTCCTGAAATGGTTTGAGGACATTGTTGTTTCCGGGGAAGTCGGTCTGGCGAAGCCCGACCCGCGTATTTTCGCACTGACCATCGAGCGCTGCCGGCTGGACCCGGCAAGCACGATATTCATCGATGACAGTCTGCGCAATGTCGAAGCCGGCCGCACTGCCGGCATGCACGCATTGCATTTTCGCGACCCACATCAACTGCGTGCCGACCTGAACCGGCTGGGCATGCTGTAAACCGGTCTTTATGTAGGAGAAAGCTCATGAGGTTAAATAATCTGTTCGAGTTTCTGGCGACCGTACTCGTCGGCGCATTGCTGACGGCCGCCCTCGCGGTACGGGCCGACGATGTCATCAAGACGGTTTATCACTTGCAGGACGACAGGCTGGCAACGCTGGCAATGAACAACATCAACAATCATCTCGCGGCGGACCCCGGCGTCAAAATCGTCGTCGTCGCACTGTCCACCGGCGTGCGCGCTTTTACGTTCGGCGCGCAGGATGCCGGCGGTCGGCCTTTCTCCGAGTGGGTCGATCAGCTTGCCGCCAAAGGCGTGCAATTCCGGGTTTGCCAGAACAGCATGACCGCGCTGAAGCTGGCGAAGAGCGATTTGATCGAGACAGTCCAGGTCGTGCCTTCCGGCGTCGCGGAAATCGCCCGGCTGCAGGCCCGCGAAGGTTACGTCTACATCCGGCCTTGAGGCCAAGCCCACGGGCCCAGTGCCCGATTCTGCGCTGTTGCCCCGAACCGGGACATAATTGCAGCGAGGCGGTGCAATGCGGACCGA
>JANMYN010000105.1:0-7846 GCA_031382195.1 Betaproteobacteria bacterium | reverse complement strand
AGTTATCGCTCCCGGTCGTGATGATGGCCAAGGAATCGGTCAACCGGGCGTTTGAGACGACGCTCTCCGAAGGCGTGCGCTTCGAGCGGCGGCTTTTTCACTCGGGTTTCGCGGTCGAGGACCAGAAGGAAGGCATGGCTGCTTTCGTGGAGAAACGCAAACCCATTTTCAGAAATCGTTGAATTTGCGCCTTTGCGTTGAGCAGTGGACGGTAAGGTGAGGTAGGGGTGCAGACGGCCGGGTTGTGAGCAGGGGAGTCCCGGCCTTATAATGCGCGCCCACGCCGCTGTAGCTCAGTTGGTAGAGCAGCGCATTCGTAATGCGAAGGTCGCCAGTTCGACTCCGGCCAGCGGCACCACTCAAGAGCACTTTCCGGGCCGGGCCTGCACCGCAGACGCAAGTGCTCTTTGCTTTTTTCCCCGGATTGGAAATCGTTCGTGATACAGCTGGTTCTGATGTTGCTGCTGGTGTGCCCCGGTATTGTTTTGGCCGAGGACGATGGCGATGAATTACTGGGCCTGATGGAAAGACCCGCGTCCAGGGAAGCCGCGCTCGCCCATATTGATGATGTCCGCACCAAGTGGGATGGCAGCGTGTTCTGCATTACCAAAGGCAACGCGCAGGTGCAAGAAAATCCGCAGGCTGCGGCATTCGCCGCCGTCAAAAGCTACCTGGAAGCCCATCCGGCGGAACGGCACCGCCCGCGCCGCTACCTGATTACCCAGGGATTGCGCGCCGCGTATCCGTGTCCGCCGCGCTAGCGATACACCAACACCGGAATTTTGGTGTGCGTCAGTACCCGCGCGGTTTCGCTTCCCAGCAACATTGCCGACAGGCCACGGCGACCGTGCGAAGCCATGAAGATCAGATCGCAACCGGTCGTGTCCGCGGCTTCGATGATGCTTTCCCAGGGGTGATCGTTCGTCAGCAGCAAAGATTCGCAGCTCACGCCCGCATTTCGCGCGCGGTTCGCGAGAGCCTCGACAAGACGCTCCCCCCGCACCTTGGCGTCGCGCTCGAATTGCTCGGCGAGCATGTCGCTCGGACCGGCCTCCGTGTAAATCAGGTAGGAAGTGGCAGGGACCGCATGAAATGCCACGATGCTGGCGCCGGCGAATTTGGCGAAATCAATGCCTTTTTGCGCCGCGGATTCGCATAACGCCGAACCGTCCGTCGGCAGCAGGATTTTCCGGTACATGTCGCCCTCCTGTTTGCAGGATACGTTCCATATTTATAACCTGTTCGAGCGCGTTATAGAGAATTATTCGGCCCGGGGCAACCGAAAACGCAACCGGCCGCCACTAAGACAAGGACAACAATGAAAATTACCGACCTGAAGATCCACGTAGTGAAGAGCCCGCTGGCGGAACCCTTCGCCTTTTCGCAGGGCTGGGTGAAGCAACGCTCGGCCACGCTGCTCGAAATCCTCACTGACGAAGGCATCACGGGTTGGGGTGAAGCCTTTGCGCAGGGACTCGAACCGCCGGAAATCGCGGCGGCCGTGATCGACAAGGCGCTCAAGCCGCTGCTGATCGGCGCCGATCCGCTCGATACAGAAGTGCTCTGGCATCGCATGTATCACATGACGCGGGACTACGGCCGCAAGGGCTCCGTGGTGTCCGGTATCAGCGCCGTGGACATTGCGCTCTGGGATATCGCGGGAAAGTTTCATGACTTGCCCGTCTACAAACTGCTCGGCGGCGCATTTCGCACGCGCGTGCAGCCGTACGCAACCGGGTTCTATCGCATCAAGGGGCAGGGCGAAGCGAAGCGGCTTGGTGAAGAAGCGATACGGCACTTCGAAGCCGGATTCTCGATCATGAAAGTAAAACTGGGTTATGGCGTCGACGACGATATGGCCTGCATGAAAGAAGTCGCCCGTGCCATTCAGGGCAAGCCGGTCACGCTCATGGTCGACACCAACCACGCCTACGGGCGTGCGGAGGCGTTGCGGCTGGGTCGCGCACTCGAGGACTATGACCTGCGCTGGTATGAAGAGCCGGTCGTGCCTGAAGATGTGCAGGGTTACGTCGAAATGCGGCGCAAACTTTCCATGCCGATCGCCGGCGGCGAAAACGAACACACGCTCTACGGCTTTCGCGAGCTTCTCGGGGCCGCCGCCGTCGATGTCGCACAACCGGATCTGGGCTCCTGCGGCGGTATCTCCGCCGGACGTCACATCATCGCGCTGGCGCAGTCGTACGGGATTCAAGTCAATCCGCACGTCTGGGGTTCGGCGATCGCGCAGGCGGCCTCGTTGCAATTCATCGCCGCCGTGCCAATTGCGCACCATTCGCTGTTCGCGCAGGAGCCGGTCCTCGAATACGATCGTTCCTCGCATCCATTCCGCGAGCACCTGATCACCAGACCGATCCAGCAAGTCAATGGATGGGTCGACATCCCGTCCGGACCGGGTCTCGGGGTGGAAGTGGATCGCGCGGTGCTGGAGAAATTCCGGGTGTGACCGGGCCGCAGCAAGCTCAGGGCTATAATCGTCTGCATGGTCGAACGCGGGTCAGCGTCGGACGGATCGGAGGCGGGGATGAAAGACAAGCCACGGGAACCGGCGCGGCGCGCGCTGCTGAAAGCCGCGGTCGCCTGCGCGGGCGTCGCGATGGCGCCATCCGTCGCTCAGCAAAAGCCGGGCTTGCGCATCCGCACGCGCGAAGAAGTCGGTTATCGCGACGAACCTTATCTGGGCCGCACCTGTTCCAGGTGCGTGCTCTACCAGGGCGAGGGCAAGTGCGTCATTCTCAGCGAGCCGGTGAGTCCGGGCGGATGGTGTACGCAATGGGTGCCGAACACGATGGGCTGACGCCCATCGTCGTGACAACGTGGCGCGTGACGACGTGACGAAAATCAGTCCCCGTAACCCTGCCTGCACGGTCGTCACGTTCGTTACGACCGTTACGACCGTCACGGATCATGTCTGATCGTTCCTTCGAACGCATAACCAAGTCAGACCTGAAGCGGCTCGCGCGTATCGCGCAAGCCGAACGGCAGGATTTTTTCGAGCGTCACCCTGAGTGGTCGATGCTTTACCGCAAGCGCATCGTTTGCGTCGCCCTTTGCAAGGATGCGGCGTTGCAGTTCGCCAATGGTTCGACCGGCGTCGACGGTTTCGATGTCTGGACTTTTTACGCGGAACACCCGGAAGCGCCGTTTCCGTTTCAGCAACTGACCAAGGCGGATTTCGGAAAATCGAAGTTCGGTCGCGATGCGGCGAATCCCGACGCCTACCAGGGCAGACGGGTCGAACTCAGAGGCCGCTCACTCAACTGCAAGCCCGGCGCTGATCCCATTGACGTCCTGCAACGCTATCTGCGATCAGGTGAGACGCCCTCATCGCGCGAGCTGCGGAACAAGGCCGTGGTGCTGATTGAACCGGAGCAGTTTCTCGGCTATGTCGTGTGGCCGTCGCTCGCCATGCCCGCCAGCTGAATTCCCGGGCTGCAAATGACTCGGCCCCGAACGCGGAGCTGTTTGCTCCGCACTCGGGGCCGTCGTCTTTTTTATAGACCAACTGGTGAAGTGGGCAGATTGTGCCTCCTCCCCGGTTGGCTACTCCTCCCCCCGGCTGTACTGCCAGAAGCCTGCTATGCGTCGAATCGGTGGCGCCGATCCGGCAGCAATTCAATTTGGTAGAGCGACACCTTCCCTTGCGGGCAGGTTACCTGCGGCGGGCATTCACGTTGCCATGGGGGCCTAACGCATTGCTGTCGCCGGATATCGGTTGCAACACGCCACGGCGATGCGCTTAGCGGAACAGATGATGTCGCTTACGACATTTCGGTCCCGTTTGAATCTGCATTGGGGCAGGTCAACACCGAACAATCTGCATGGATCCAGACTTCTTCTTCCTCTTCGCGTCCGGAAATCGTACAGAGGGGCGCAGCCTACCTGTCCGCCAGTGGCAGAGTCAATCTTGCAGTGCGTCACGAGAAATTTTTGGCGGCAGAACGGGCGCAGACGAGTTGAGAACCGGTTGCGCGGGGACATTTGATCAACTGCTGAGTCAGTTCTCGAGCCCAGCCCGAAGACTATCCAGATCGGCGATCTCGGGATACACCAGCAAGAGGTATCCAACCGCCATGGCCGATGTTCCGGAACATGGTTGCCAGGCCCCAGTAACCTGGTGGGTGCCTTGCGGCTTAAGGCCGGCTCCCGGCACCGGGGGTGTGCGGCAGGCAGGAGCCTCTGAATGCCATGAAAAGCGGCGCACCGATAACGGTACGCCGCTGTTTTAACTGCCCTTGCGGCCTCAGTGATCGCTCACTGAAGGCCGGCCGCCATTACCTCAGCTACGGCCGAATTCGACCGAATCATGGCCAGCCTTGACGACGACCTTGGTGTCTCCCTTGGTGACGTCGCGACCGGAATCGGCGACGTTGCCTGCTTGCGTCGCGACGGTTCCGACAATCTTCACGTTGGGGACGCCGGCACGGCCATAAACATTGGCAACGTTGTCGATCTGGTACGTGCCCACGCCGGTTTCAGCAAAGGCGCCTGTCGTGGCGATGGCAAAGCCGGCGGCAACGATGAGTTTGGTTGCATTCATGGTATTTTCCTTCCAATTTAGAATAACTGATCTTGGCTTGCGACCTTCAATCCGCCTTCGCGGAGTGGACGAAAACCCTTTCGTCCGTCGCATGGATGCCATTAAACAGGATTGCGGCAACGCACAATAGATCAGGAATGGTCATAGGCTCTATTCCAAACGGGAATGTAAGGAAAGGGGCGGGGGTCGGGGAGCGAGGGGCGAGGGGCGCGGGGAAAGCGTCTAGTGCACGGAGGCCTTTGCTTTTACTCCACGCTTGTCCCTGATTTTAATGGTCTATCTTCTCCGCTTTGGCCAGCAAATCTTCCGTGCTGATCTTGAGGGTCGCCAGCGCGAAGTCCCCGCCTATTAGCCATTCCCGGCATTTCGGGCCGACGTTGTCCCGGGTATATATCCACTCAGCGGCCAAAACAAGCGCCACCAGCCTGCAGGGCTCCGCCGCGACAGAGCCGCCCAACAGCAGCGGGTAATCGTGGTGGTTCTGGATTGCGGCGCTGGTTTCGTCGGGCAGCAACCAACTGTGCGCGAGGCGTGCGCCCAAGCTGGCGTGGTCGATGCCGAACTCGTCGGTTTCGTCGGCCGTGATTGGGCGCCCGCTATCCAGGTGGCTTACCTTCATGAAATTCGCGTAGCCCGGGAATTTGCTGAGCATCAACGGAATGCCGCAGTCGCGAAACAAGGCGAATGTATAAACCTCGTCCCGGTTACTGATGCCCAATGGCCGAGCCAATTGCGCGGTGACCTCGGCGATGCCCGAGGACGTGCGCCAGAAACTTTCCATGATGGAGTTGTCGCCGACGGGGAAAGCCTGCCGCAGCAGCAAACCTGTGACGATTTCCACGGTGTTGCGCAATCCCAGCAACTGCAATGCCTGATTCACCGTCGTCGCTTTCGTGCGCAACCCGAAAAAAGGCGAGTTGACTGTTTTCAGCATGGCCCCCGCCAGGCCCACGTCGGTGCTGATCAGTTTTGAGGCCTTGATGTAGTCTGGCTCGTCCTCGCGCATTTCCCTGAGCAGCTTCGTGAGAATCGCCGGGCACGGCGGAATGCCGATCTCACGAACGATCCTGTCGGCTTCCTGTTCGATTTCACGGACGGTTTGTTCCAAAACATTTCTCCATTCCTGTTGTCAAAAACTGCCGAGCCCGGCGTTAGTCGTGCTATCGACACTTGATCGGAGAAACTTGAGGGGCGCGCATGCGTTGCCGGCGCGCACGCGGCATAATGCGGGGAGCGGCAATTGAAAAACCCCGATTTAAATCGTCCGCTCGATCCCCGAATCGCCGCCTCCGCACGCATCGATTAACCAAATACTGTGGGCTCGCAATAGGCCTCCGGCTGTCTGCCGTGATGCTGATGCTGTCTCCGGTGCATCCGTAATGTTCGTGTCGAAGCAGGGTGAGGCCGTTCAGCGAAGCGGTGACGCGGCGACCGGTGCCCTTGTTCGGTGTCGAGTAAACGGCGGAAACGAGAGGCCAAGGCAAACGGCAGAATTTTGTGAAATTCAGAAATGAATAAAAACGCAGGACCATTCCGACCATCCCGTTCGCCGCGGCGTCACGTTGTCGCGTTGTTTCTGCTTTTCCTCTGGCCGGCCATCGGCCACGTAGCGGAAGAGCGTCCCGGGGCGCACGAAACCGTCATTGCCGGCGACTACTTCGGTGCCGGTGCCAGCGCGTCGCCCGGTGGCAGAGTGGAAGGCGATGCCCTGATTGCGGGCGGGCAGGTGAATTTGAACCAGCCGGTCAATGGCGACGCGTTGCTTGCCGGTGGCGGCGTATCCATATCCGATCGCGTTGCCGGCAACCTTTACGCAACCGGCGGCAGCGTCATCATCGACGCGCCGGTTGCGGGCAACGCCCGGGTTGCGGGCGGATATGTCGAGATCACGAAGCGCGGCCAGGTCTCCGGCAGGACCACGCTGGTCGGCGGCCGCGTGCTGTTGCTCGGCAAAGCCGGCCGCCAGCTCGCCGTATTCGGCGAGCACGTCACGCTCGACGGGGAGATCGCCGGTAATGTCACTATCGCATCGCGGACACTTTCTCTCGGACCGAATGCGCGCGTTTCGGGCAAGCTCACTTACCGCGGGTCGGTGCCGGCGCAAATTGATCCGGCGGCGGTCATTGTCGGCGGCATCAGCTACCTGAGCTTCGATTTCGATGACGAAACCTACCAGCCCGTCGCAAGAGTGGTGGCCTGGGTCGGCGTCATTGCATTCATGGTTGGGCTGTTTCTGGTCGGCGCGCTGGCGATCGGCCTGGCACCGGGGGCGACCGCGCACATGAGCAGGCTTGGGCGCAGACGGCCGCTTTCCTCGCTGGCGCTCGGAGCGGTCACGATCGTCTGCGTGCCGATCGTGGTCGTGTTGCTGATGCTCACCATCGTCGGCATTCCTTTCGCGTTCATGCTGCTGCTGGCCTGGCCGATGATCCTGATTTTCGGCTATTTGGCCGGCGTCATGGCCGTGAGTGACGCGATCGCGGGGCCGAGTGCGGATGCCAAAGGGCGGCGCATTTTTCTGTTGGCGATGGGACTGGGTGTAATGCTGCTGTTCGCGCGCGTGCCGATTGCCGGCTGGTTCATCGGCATGCTTTTGCTGGTCATGGGCGTCGGTGCGATGGTCCTGAATGCGATGGGTGCAACCGTGCCCGTCAGGATCAAGAACGAAAAGAATAGGGCCTCCTTGAATGAAACCGAATCCGGCGCGCGTCGGGAGCCGACCATGCGCATGGATTGAAGCGTGAAAACACACAACCACGAGCGATGGAGACATGATGAATAGAACAACGAAAATAATTACCGCCTGCACGGCATTGGTGCTTGCCGCGCTCGTCTCCGGGTGTGCGCTCCAGAAGAAAGCCGGACCCGTGATCGAGAAAGACGTCAGCCGGATTATCAAGCTCAGCGACGGCACCACCTGTATCGAACCGGCCGGTCTCGCCGAGACCCGGCAATCCCCGGCCGCACTGCAACTCAAGGAATTGTTCGGGTCCGACGCGAAGCCCGGCGAAGCAATGACCAAAGCAAAGGAAATCAAGTACGCGCACGAAGAACTCGAAGCGGTGTACTTCGATACCTGCCGCGCTTATGCAAACGCTGAGATCACAAAGGCAGAATTCGACAAAGACAGGAATATGTATTTCGGCCTGCGGCAGCAACTCTTCGCGCAAAGCGTAAAGGCGTGGCAGGACAAGAAGGACGGCATCGCCGATTCCGGCAAGCTCTGTCTGGTTACCCGGCCCGACACGGATCCCGACAACCGCAGCTTCACGCGCGTGGTTCCGGAGG
>JANMYN010000091.1:0-4565 GCA_031382195.1 Betaproteobacteria bacterium | reverse complement strand
GGCGCGGTGACGACGAGCACGAGGACGTAAACGCCAATCCCGATCGCGAGGAGGCTCCAGCGCCTCATTGCGGTTTCGCGCGGGTGAGCGTCGCCGTCACGCTGACCAGGCCCGGCGCGGACAGCGCTTCAATGCGGCAGGCATCAAGACGAACGTGCTGCGATTTCAGGCCGACAATCCAGTTCAGCCAATCCGCGAACGCCAGCGCGCCGAACACGACCACCACTTGATCTGCATTCGTGGCATCGATACGCACCAATGCCTGCGACAGCCCGGCGCTAGCAGCCTGAGCTTGCACCAGCGTGCGCAGATCGGTTTGCGATGCCGATATGGGCGGCGCACCGCGCAGCCGGCCGAGTTCGATCGCCTGCTGGTCGAGGCGAGTCGCCTGCACCCGAAGCGCCGTGACGTTCGTGCGCAACTGCTTGCGGGCCCGCTCGGCCGACTGCACCAGCCCCACATACAGGGCGGCCCCCAGTATCACAGCCAGCGCCGCGATGATCGCTCGCTCGAGCGGCGAGCGCGCCTCCCAGAGGCCGCGCAGCCGCGCCTTCATGAGGCCCGCACGGTGATCACGACGTTTGCGCCTCCCGGGCGCTTCGAGACTGCAGAAGGTTCGACAATCAGGCCCGACTGAACCAGCCGCGTCACCATGCCTTGCACGGCCGTGTCTTGCGTGGCACCAAGTTCGAGCGTCAAGCGTCCGCTCTCGTAGGACACGACCCGCAGGCTACCCTCGGGCAAATCCTTCATTCCGGCCATTACTTTTTCCACCATCGGCAGGAAATCGCCGCTATCGGACTCGCCGGCGGCATGGCGCGCATCGGCGAGCTTGCGGCGCATCTGCAGCGCCGGGTCCACCACCGCGACCGCGTCGGGAAAGGCGGCGCGAAACCGCGACTCCATCTGCCGGCGCAGGCTGCGCTGCTCGTTGGCAAGCGACGTCCAATCAATGACCAGCGCGAGCGCCTGAATTGCGAGCGCGGCTGCGAGGATCCAGGCGGCCGGTCGCAGACGGGCGGCCACGCCGGTGAAGGCGCTCCAGCGTTGCCGATCCTGGGCCAGGCTGACGCCGGCGTCGGGCGGTGCAGTGCGCCAATCCCAGTTTCCGGCGAGGCGCACTGCAATACCGAGCTCGCGCGTCCATGCTTCGGCATCGGGCGCCGCATCGGGCCCGGTCGTGTACAGCGCGATCGAGTTCGGCCCCACGCTATGTGCTTCGGTCGCTTCGAGCATCAGGCGCAGGGACAACGGCGGCGCGTCAGGCCCGCCGCAATCGGTCGCCGCGCCTTCGAACTCTCCGGTGCGCACAAAGCCCTCGTGACCATTCCAGGCGAGGCTCCATTCACCCGCCACCCACGGCAGCAGCAGTGTCTCGCAGTGAACCTCGTACCCGCGGATGCCAGCGGCGCCAAGCGCATCGCGCCAGCGCGTCAACCCCGGCTTGTCGACTACCGCAAGCACGTCGTCGCCGCCCACGGCGCCGAGCCAGCTGACCTGATTTGCCTGTGGCTCGCTTGCCGTTTTCTCCTCCATCGCGAAAGCCAGCGCCGATGCGGCATTGCGCCTGGCCGCCTGCGGCACGCGGGCGCGCGTGATCAGCACCTGCGCGGCCGGGACCACGATCTGGATGCGCTCGGCGCGACGCGGCAGTTCCGCGAGCCGCCCCTCCCCTGCGACAGGCTCGTGGCCGTTGTTGACCAGCGCCCACTGACAACGTTGTGGCGAATCGAGTAGCGAACTGTAGATGCGAAGCAGGCTCACAGCGTCTTGCGCCAGACGATGACGGGCCAGTTGCCGGTGCTGTTGCGCGCCAACAGCACCACGCCGCGCGCCTGCGCGCCGGCGATGCTCACGCGCAGCGTCGCCATGAAGTAATCGCTGCTAACCGAGACATTATTGTTGGGCGCGCTCAGTCCAGTAGGAAGTTGGCTGAAGAAGTCCCCGATGCTGCCAAAATAAGTACGCTCCCGCTTCGCGATCAGGTCACGTGCGCCGTCCAGGCTCAGGCCATCGACCACCGCGGCAAGGATTTCGGGCGCAGCCGTGTTCACGTTCACGGCGGTGAAGGTGGGCAGCGCGGTCACAAACGCGCGCAGGCGGGCGCGCACCGCGTCATCGAAACCGCTCACCAGCGCCAACTCCGCCACGTCGACGAGCGGCCGGTTGGCAGCGAGGTAAGGCGGCTGCAACGCCAGATAGGTTTCATCTTCGGCGCCGCCCTGCGGCTGCGGTTCGCTGTCGGCGTCAATCCAGTCAACGAGCGTGCCGGCGAGTGCGTTCGGCAACCCCAGCACGGCCAGCAGGCGCTGGAAGATCGCGAGCTGCACGGGATTCACCTTTCCATCCTTCACCAGATTATTGAGATTGAACCGGGCCTGCTGGTCCTCGATGTAACCGGCAAGCTCGCCGTTTTCGACCGGCATCGGCGCCAGGCGCAGTGCCCAGGGCTCGCCGAGATGATCGACGTTATTGGAGCGCCGATCGAAAGACAGCACCGCGCGCGACCAATCCACACCGGCCTGGGTCAGCGCCTGCGCCTGGACGTGACCGGCCGTGAGCTCCCTCTCGCGCGACCAGGTGCTTTGCGTGAACATCATCGCCGTCGCCGCGATCGCTGCCATGGCGACGACCCCCATGGCGAGAACGATGGCTACGCCGCGTTGGCCGGCGCTCATGATCTCAGCCCGAAGATGCGAACCACTTCCTCGCCCGAAACGAGAGCGAGGCGCATGCGCACGGCCAGTGGAATCGGCGGATCGGTGGCGGCGCGCGGCCATGCATCCACCCAGGCCAGGCTGGCATCGAGGTACTGCAGCTCGAATACGGTGACTCCGGCCAGCACGGGGTAGCGAGCGGGCAGGATTCCGGGTGCGATATCGAGTCCCGGCCACAATAATAATTCGACTTCCTGCCGGTCGTTTAGTTGGTACGCGAGGCGCCGTGGACTGTCCATGCCTTCGACAGAGGCAAAGCGGCTGAACTCCAGACGCGATTCCGTCGTTGCGCGCCAGGCCGGCGCAGGACCGGCGACGGTGCGCACCGGACGCGGCGCTGCCAGATCGACGTCGCGCTCGAATCGAACGAAGAAGGCGGCCACGCGCCGCCATTTTTCGGTTTCCCGGGCGACATGTTCACGCGTGTCGAGCACCGCACCGAGTCCGCGGTACGACATCAACGCCAGAAGCGAGAGGATGAGCAGCGCAGCCAGCAGCTCTATCAGCGTGAACCCGCGTGGGCGAATGTCCGCCGAACATTTCATTTTCCTGTCCCCGGGGGATTGACGACGAACCCGACCAGGTGCGCCAGCGCGTGGGCGTCCTCGGGTGCCACGAACACGCGTATGTCGACGCGCCGGAATGCGAAGTTAGGCGTCGCGATGATCTCCTCGCGCCAGGCGAAATCAATGCCGCCCTGCCGTTGCGTGCCGCGCTGGATGCCTGGCGGCGGCCATTCCCCCCGGGCACGGCTCTCCGCCAGAACATTCTGCGCGACCCAGCCGGCAAGCAGTCGCGCGCGCAGTTCACCGACGCTGCTGGTGCTCTGGCTCGCCACGCGCAGCGCAGCGAGAAGCGCGATCGAGATGATGGCCAGCGCGACCAGCACCTCGACCAGCGTAAAGCCTCTGCGCTTAGCGGCGAACTGCTTTTTCATTTCTTGTTACCTCATCGGGCAACACCCGCACATCGCCGATCGGGGACCCGGCCACTGTGTTACGCGCGGCACCAAGAGACATCTCGACGCTGAAGGCAAGCGTCGGGCCGTAAGGGTCGAATTCCAAACGAACATGCTCCGGCGCACGCATGTTCTCGATGCGCATATCGGAGATCACCACGCCCTGTGGAAAAGTACGTGCGCCCAACGCGTCATCGTCGCGAATGTCGGACCATTCGGCGTTTTCACCGAATTGCCAGAACCGGTAGCCCGATGCGTCCGCCGTCCAGGCGATGGACCGCCCGCTCAGGCGTGCCTTCGTCGCGGCAAGATCGAGCAATTGCGCCAGCCTCTCGGCCTCCACGCGCAGCAGCGCCCGATCGTCGGGCTGCACGATGGTGCTCACCAGGCCGACAAAAAGACCCATGATCAGCAGCACGACGAGCATCTCGATGAGCGTGAAGCCACCGATGTGCGCCGATCTGGTGAATGATCGAACAACTGGGTGATTGGGTGATGGAGTAGTTGAGTAATTGCGTAATGGAGTAATTGAGTGATCGAGTGATTGAGTCATGGTCAATCCTGCGATCAACTGCGATCTTGTCTCAATCACTTAATCACCCAATCACTTAATCACTTGCTTCTAGAGCGCCCACGAACCGATGTCGGCATCGTTGCCTTCGCCGCCGATTGCGCCATCGGCGCCGAAACTGAAAACATCGATCTCGCCGTGTAACCCGGGATTCAGATATTGATAGGGATTGCCCCAGGGATCTTTGGGCAGGCGCTCGACGTATCCGCCCGCTTTCCAGTTGGGCGGGAGCGGGGCCGCCGTGGGCCGCGTCACCAGCGCCTGCAATCCCTGTTCAGTCGTGGGATAGCGCTGGTTGTCGAGACGGTAGAGCTTGAAC
>JANMYN010000080.1:0-2913 GCA_031382195.1 Betaproteobacteria bacterium | reverse complement strand
CTGCCATACATATTTTTCATCTTCATGACACCGAACAAGCTGCAGATTTTCTCGTCCGGGTCGGAAAGCAGGTCGAATGGGAAATCCATCTTTGACTTGAAGCCTTCGTGCGACTTCAGGCTGTCGCGGGAAACGCCAAGGACGGCGCAGCCGAGCCTCGCGAATTGCGCGTGCAGGTCGCGGAACTGCTGGCCTTCGGTGGTGCAGCCGGGGGTGTTGTCCTTCGGATAAAAGTAGAGAACCAGCGGGCGTCCCAGCGAGGCTGAGAGCTTGAAAGTCTTGTTCCCGGTCGAAGCGATTTCGAAATCGGGAACCTTGAGGCCAACCAGCGAAGTTTCCATTGCCTGAGGCTATGTTTACCGAAACCTTGGCTGAATGCAATACCAAAATGCGCATTGCCTTAATTCTCGACCCTACAGCCGACGCGGAGACGCGGAGGGTTCGAGGAAATCAGGCGGCGGCGAGGAATTCGCGGCCTTGCAATGCCAGGTTGCCGCTGCGCCCGGGTATCCGACCGGTGGCGATCTCGTGTCGCGGCAGATCATTGACAGTGAGCGATTCGAGGTAGCTGCCGAGCGAGACCAGTTCGTGCCCCTGTGCCTGCCAGCCGTCAAGAAGCTGTTCGAACAGGGGCGCGAACTTCATACCCTCAAGTTCGGCGTGCAGTGTAAACACGTGGCCAGACGGGGCGTGCTCTTGCGTCAAGCCCAGCAAGCGACCGACAACATTGCCGGCCGTAACGCCGTCCAGGCCGATCATCTCGTCCAGTGTGGGCAGCGTGGTGGGCAGCTGCGGGCAAGCGATAATCTCACCCTGGTAGATCGGCACGAAAGGCCCGCTGCCGCGTGTGTCCGAGCAGAAATTGAAACCCAGTCGTTGCGTGAGCCGGTAGGCATGGCGATTCATTTGCCAGCCTGCGGCGCCGTGTATGCGTGCCGGTTCGCCGAAAATTTCCTCGAAGCGCTCGCAAGCAAGCTCCATCTGCCGGCGCGTCCATTGTGCATCGGCACGCCCAACGTGATCCTGCCACAACACGTGATCCCAGGTGTGAATCCCGACTTCGAATCCCGCATCGCGCACTTCGCGCATTATGTCGGCGCATTCCCGACCAATATCGGGTGCGGGAAGCAAGGTTCCGTAGAGCAGTGTCTTGATTCCGTAATGCGTGAGCACGGAGGTGCGACGCACCTTGCCCAGAAAACCGGCACGGAACACGCGTGTGATGGCTCTGCCGGTGTGATCCGGTCCGAGTGAAAACAGAAAACTGGCGCCGGCACTGCGCACCTTGAGGATTTCCGCCAGATGCGGCGCACCCTGACGGGTGCCACGATAGGTATCGACGTCTATCTTGAGTGCGAGTTTCACGAATCAATTCACCAGATTGCGTGCATCGGCCACGTGACCGCGATAGGCGTCGAAAATATTCCTGAGCGCAGTCGGCATGTCGACTTTCGGCTGCCAGCCGAGATCCCTGCGGGTGTTGTCGATCATCGGCACCCGGTTCTGCACGTCCTGGTACCCGCTGCCGTAGTAGGCGTCGGACGTGGTTTCGACTGTTTTCACCAGCTTCGCCGCCTCCTGGTACTCGGGATAGGTAAGGGCCAGATCGACCATCATTTTCGCCAGTTCGCGAACGGAATAGTTGTTTTTCGGGTTGCCGACGTTGTAGATTTTTGCGCTGGCGATACCGCTCCTGTTTTCGATGATTTTCATTAGCGCGTCGATGCCGTCGTCGATATAGGTGAACGCGCGTTTCTGGGTGCCGCCGTCCACCAGCTTGATGGTCTCGCCGCGCACGATATGGCCGAAGAATTGCGTGATCACCCGCGAGCTGCCTTCCTTCGGTGTGTGGATATTGTCCAGTCCCGCGCCGATCCAGTTGAAGGGACGAAACAAAGTGTAGTCGAGACCTTCCTGTTGGCCATAGGCGGCGATGACGCGGTCCATCAACTGTTTGGCGCAGGCATAGATCCAGCGCGGCTTGTTGATCGGCCCGTAGACGAGTTCGGAATTCTCCGGATCGAACTCGTCATCCCGGCACATTCCATAGACTTCGGACGTGGAAGGGAAGATCACCCGTTTGCCGTACTTTACCGCGTGGCGCACGATCGGCAGATTGGCCTCGAAATCCAGTTCGAACACCCGCAGCGGCTCCTTGACGTAGGTCGCCGGCGTCGCGATGGCCACCAACGGCAGGACGGTGTCGCACTTGCGGATGTGATACTCGATCCATTCCTTATTGATGGTGATGTCGCCTTCGAAGAAATTGAAGCGCTTGTGGTCGAGCAATGTGGAGACACGCTCGGTCTGCATGTCCATGCCGAACACTTCCCAGTCCGTGGTGTCGATGATGCGCTTGGAAAGATGGTGGCCGATGAAGCCGTTTACGCCGAGGATCAGAATTTTTTTCACGTCAGGTTCAGGTTTCAGGAGGGCAATGAGAGGGGAGCGGGGCCAAGCGCCGCGTCGATTTCACGAGGCTCCAGCCGCCGCCCGGCAAGTTCGATGTCGTCGACGCGCAGAACGCCGCCATCCGCGCACTGCGCAAAACAAACCCCGTTTTCCACAAACAGGGTGGGCGCGGAAAAATTGCCGCGGCGTCCTGGCTGGCGGAGGGTTTTCAGGATGCGCACGGTTTTTCCGGCGATCGTCGTGAATGCGCCCGGATAAGGAGGAGCGACGCCGCGAACCAGATTATGAACCGTCTGCGCCGTGCCGGTCCAGTCGATGCACCCGTCCTCGGGTTTGCGGCCACCGAAGTACGATCCGCGTGCCAGATCCTGTTGAAGGCGCGGCGCTGTGCCGGCAATGAGCAGGGGCAGACTGCGATGCAAGACGATTTCCGCGGCGACGGTGACCTTGCAAAACACTTCTGGTGCGGTGTCGTCAGGCAGGATCGGCACCGCCTGCCGG
>JANMYN010000882.1:0-7675 GCA_031382195.1 Betaproteobacteria bacterium | reverse complement strand
GGCATTCAGAGCGAGGGTCTGCAAGCCTTCTCCACCACCAGGGTGGATTCGCTGAGCCGCGAGGCGGAGCAAACCGGGTCGTACTTCGTGAGTCCGTGATAAAACCGAGTTGAAAGGTTAGAGGGGAAAAGTGAAAGTAAGGGCGAAATCCCGCAAGGCTTTCGGCTCTTCCCTTTTACCTTTCAACTTTTACCTTTCAGCTGAGTTTGATTTTCTATCGCCAGCGAGCGAATGAAATTGAGCAAATCCCATATTTCATTTTCGCTCAGCGTCGATTTGAAAGCAGGCATCATCTTCACGCCATTGAGAATGCGGTATGCAACCACACCATCCGGAAAAATCGGCGGAGCTGCAATCCTGCTCAGGTCGTCTGGTCGTTGCGGCAGGGCTGTCGCTGCCACGCCATCGCCACGCCCCTCGGCGCCGTGGCACACCGCGCAATCCTTCGCGAATAGCTGCCGTCCCCTGGCGATTGAATCTGCCGAACGCGGTATTGGATTGCGCAGGAAAGCCGCTCTGAGCAGATCGGAATAGTAAATACCCGATCCAATGCACGCTGCCGCAAGTGCCGCAAGGACCCACCTGGATAATGTCCACTTTGGCCGGCGAGAATGCATGTGTCGGTCAGAAAATCATGACGCGCAAAAGCTACCACGCCGGCTTGCCGCCGACAACAGTCATGCCCGGAAGCACTGGGCGCCAGGAACTTTCCAGGCTGAATGCCGTCAGAATAACCCCCCGGCCTTAGAGCCATTCCTCTTCGAATAGCCATGACAAGCATCAAATCGAAACGCTGGGTATTCGTTGCCGTCGCCATTGTCGCGCTGTTCGCCGCGACGGGGGTTGCCGCGATGCATCTGGCTGCGCAGTTGCTCAAGACCAGCATCGAACACGCGCTCGGTCCGGGGAGTCGTGTCGCCGATTTGCGCGTCGGGCTGGCGAGCATCGAGATCACGGCCCTGGAGGTCGCGGCTCCGGATGGCTGGCCGACGGACACCGCCCTGCGCGCGGTGCGCATTGTCATGGTACCCAGTTTGCGCGATCTGATCTCAGGCCATCTGCTGATCGATCGCGTAACTTTGCAGCACGCCTACATCTCGGCGATAGGGCCGAGGCAAGACGGCAGCCTGCGAATTCTTCCGGGCATGCTTGATCAGTCCGGGCACAATCGCAGTGAAAGCGCACATCGGCGCCGGGAGCGGCAATCCGGATATCGGCCAGATGGCGCGCAACACAGATCGCGCGCGATAGGGGCCGTTTATTGTTTGAATTCGCGATATCTCCGGCCCGCTCCGCTGCCGCCATAGACGCCGAATCGGCCGCGCATCACAATAGGATGCACGTGCCGGCACACCCGGCATCGCGTTGATCCAGCGGCTGGGCTTTCGTCTCGATGACTCGATTCGCTCGCGCTGTTGATCATCCTGATTGAGAGTTCCTTCGGCGCCATTCCGGGAGGATAGTTTGATCGAGTCGCTTTTGTTGGCCGTGACCCGCGTCACGACAGTACAGGACACCAACGAGAAAACCAATGCCACCGGTTTCTTTTTCGAGCGCGACGGCCGGTTATATCTGGTGACCGCCCGCCACGTATTGAAGGACGAGGCCAGCAACCATCATCCCGACAGCCTCCTGATCGAGTTGCACGTGGACCCGGCCAACGCCGTAAAGGCAACGCAGTTCCTGATACCGCTGTTCAGGCACGGCAAATCAGTTTGGCACGAGGGCGTCGATTCAGCCGGCGGCGTTGATGTCGCCGCTATCGAACTGGACCGCTCAGCGCTGCCGGCGACCCTGTCGTTAAAGGCTTTCACGCCTGATCATCTGGTCACGCAGTTCGACGAAATCGAGGTCGGGACCTCGATCCTCATCGTCGGCTTTCCGCTGGGATTCCAGGACACGCTGCATCACCTGCCTGTCGCCCGACAGGGAATCATCGCCACCTCGTTCGGCCTGCGCTTCCAGGGAGAGGGCTATTTTCTGACGGATGCGCGCATGCATCGCGGCGCGAGCGGCGCGCCCGTCGTCGCCAGGGCAGCGGCGGGACAGTCCGGCCGCGAGGACTTGTCGTGGCTGCTGCTTGGCGTGCACACGTCGCGAATGGACGTGAACAACCGCGATGTCGCGGAAGACGAGCGGCTGAACCTGAATTGCGCCTGGTACGCCGACATCCTCATGAAATTGACGCAGGCCCCTGCGGGCGGCTGATTGCCTGCCGGAGCCGGTGCAGCGCAGACCGCGCGTAAACTTGCGGCACGCATTACGTGTCAGGAGTTGTCAGAAGACAAAGAGGGGTTGATGAAGACTGTTACGTTGCCGTCCGGGGAAAACCTCCCGGCACTCGGCCAGGGCACCTGGAACATGGGTGACAGGCCCGAAACGCGTCCCGAGGAAATTGCCACCTTGCGCCTCGGCCTCGATCTCGGCCTCAGACTCATCGATACGGCCGAGATGTACGGCGAAGGTAAATCCGAAGAACTCATAGGCGAGGCGATTGCCGGCAGACGGGACGAAGCTTTCCTCGTAAGCAAGGTCTACCCGCACAACGCCTCGCGCAAAGGCGCCATCGCCGCCTGCGAACGCAGTCTCAAGCGCCTTCGCACCGATCGCCTCGACCTGTATCTTCTGCACTGGCGCGGAAGCATTGCCTTGAGCGAAACAATTGATGGCTTCATGGCGCTGCAAAAAGCCGGCAAGATCCGTTACTACGGCGTCAGCAACCTGGATCTCGACGACATGCAGGAATTGTTGTCGGTACCCGGCGGCGAAGCCGTGGCCACGAACCAGCTGCTCTACAACCTTACGCGGCGCGGCATCGAATGGGATTTGGCTCCCTGGCTTCGCGAAAGAAAAATCCCGGTCATGGCGTATTCTCCGATCGAACAATCTCGGCTGCTGCGCAATCCCAAGCTCGCCGATTTCGCCACGCGCCACGGCATGACGCCGGCACAAGCCGCACTGGCGTGGCTGCTGGCGAAAAACGACATCGTTGCGATTCCGAAGACCAGCCACCGCGAGAGGTTGAGGGAAAATGCCGGTGCGCTCGACCGTCCGCTGACCAGGGAACAGGTCGCCGAACTCGATCGCTTGTTCCCGCCGCCGAAAGCGGCGGTACCGTTGGAGATGCTCTAAAAGCGAGTGAAAAGAGGCAAGGTAAGAAGTGAAAGGTAAATTCTCTGAAGGCAGGATTCCACCGACAGGCGACTTGCTTTCCTCTTTCCTCTTTCACCTTTCCACTTTTACCTTTAACCTGAGGGTAACCATGCGCAATCTCCTGTTTATTTCTGCCGCCATCGCCGCTTGCCTCGCTCCCGAGGCCATGGCGCAATCGACGCCCGACGAAAAAATTATCGGCCTCGGCTTGCGCGTGCGGCCGGCCTATGAGGGCGCGGACAGCAGCCGTGGTGAAGCCATTCCCTACCTCAGGCTCTACGGAGATCATCTGTTCGCGCGCACTACCCAAGGCTTGCTCGAAGGCGGGTGGCGCACCGGGCCATACGGTGCGTGGGTGTTCGGTGCACAGGTGGCGTACGAGGACGGGCGCGTCACTAACGATTCCGCTTTTCTTAAAGCCCATCGCTTCGATGATCTGAATGCCGGCGCGTCGGTCGGCGTGCATGCCGAGGGCGACTGGATGATCGGCGCGATGCCGCTCAATGCGCTCGTTCGCTACCGGCAGAACATCGACTCGGACCAGGGTGCGCAGGCGGATTTTCGTCTGACCGCCGGTATCCTGTCGCGCCGGGGGGTCGAAGCCGGCGTGTTCGGCCAGCTTACGTGGGCCAACAGCAGATCCACGCAGAGTTACTTCGGCATTACGCCGCAGCAGTCTGTCGTCACCGGACTGCCGGCCTATAACGCGGGCTCGGGCCCGCGTTATGTGCAATTAGGCTTGCTCGGCTCGGTGAACCTGTCGGAACACTGGCTGATCCCCTGGGGTGCCAGCGTGCAGCGGTTGCAAGGTGACGCCGGCGATTCGCCGATTGTGCAGGATCGCACCAACTGGACGATCAATGCCGGCATCGCTTATCGCTTTTAGCGACCGCTATAAGCGAGGTGAAAGGTGAAAGTAAGAACTGTCTAGAGAGATCCAGGACCTTCGCTTTTACCTTTCACCTTTCCTCTGTTTTTTCGCCTCCGGCCTTGCCGCAACCGGCCGGCTGTGGCCAAATCGCGTTTTTCCTCCGAACTTACACTTCTACCATCAGGATCATGGCAGCGCACTGGAGCCAGGAACTGCACCGCCTGCTCAAGCAGCAGCATATCCGTCAGGTCAGTTTCGTGCCTGACGCGGGTCATACGGCGCTTATCAAACTGTGCGAAGCGGACAACGAATTGCGCGCAGTGCGGCTTACTACCGAAGAGGAGGGCATCGCGCTCGCGGTCGGCGCATGGCTCGGCGGCGACAAGAGCGTGTTGCTGATGCAGTCGAGTGGCGTGGGCAATTGCATCAATATGCTGTCGATGCTGTCGGTGTGCCAGATACCGCTGACTATGCTGGTCACCATGCGCGGGGACTGGGCGGAATTCAATCCGTGGCAAATACCGATGGGGCAGGCCACCCGGCCGGTGCTGAAAGAAATGGGCGTGCTGGTCAATCGCGCCGACCGCGAGGAAGACATCGTGCCGCTCACAGAAGGCGCATTGCGCATTGCCTACAATACCTTGCGGCCGACCGCGGTGTTGATCGGACAACGGCTGCTTGGCGCGAAAACCTTCGATAACTAATGGCCGTCGACATCGAACCATGCCCCCAATCGGATCACCGGACAAAACTTCGAGGCTCGAGCGACGCGCGGTCGTGAGAATGCTGCTCGCTGAGCGCGGCGACTTGCTGGTTGTCGCGGGTCTCGGCGCGCCTGCCTGGGACGCGACCGATGCAGGCGATCATCCACTGACGTTTCCATTATGGGGCGGCATGGGCGGCGCCACCGCGATCGGACTCGGGCTGGCGCTGGCGCGGCCGGATCGGCGCGTACTCGTGCTAACGGGAGATGGCGAATTGCTGATGGGGTTGGGTTCACTGGCTACTGTCGGCGTGCAGCGCCCGCGAAATCTTGCGCTCGTCGTGCTCGACAACGAGCACTACGGCGAAACCGGCATGCAGCCTTCGCATACGGCGTTCGGCGTCGATCTCGCCACCGCAGCGAAGGCTTGCGGTTTCCCGTCGGCGGCAATAATCACCACAATGGATCGGATTGCCGCGTTACGCGCAGACATCCACCGTGCCGATGGGCCGCTGTTCGCGCAAATCAAGATCGCCGCCGACAAACTTCCGTTGGTATTGCCGCCACGCGACGGCGCGCACCTGAAGAACCGGTTTCGCGAAGCCCTGCTCGGCAAGGACGCTTATTTCCAGCGCTGAATGAAGCGAGGCCGCCGCCCCGAATAATGTGCTGGCGCCTGCCGGTGCGTCACATCGCCACCGCCCGGACCTGGGCAAGATCGGTTTTGCCCTGCAGCGCCTTTTCCAGGCCGTCCTGCTTGAGCGTGAGCATGCCTTCGCTCAACGCGGTTTTCTGGATGTCTTCGACACGCGCATGGGCTTGAATAAGCGTCTTGACGGCGCGTGAGTTCACCAGCAGTTCGTGAACGCCGAGGCGACCGCGGTATCCGCGATCTCCGCATTTGGCGCAGCCGACGGCATCGTACAGCGTCAGTTGTCCTTGCTTGTCACCGTAGCTCGACTCCCAGCGCTTGCGCACATCCGCCGGCACGAGCGGGGTGCCGTCGCAGAACTCCTTGAGCAACACCCTGACTTCCTCCTCCGTGAGCTTATGCGGCTTTTTGCAATCGGGGCATAACGCCCGCGCCAGCCGCTGCGCCAGCACGCCAAGCAGCGCATCGGCAAAATTGAACGGATCCATGCCCAGATCAAGCAGCCGGGTCACCGACTCGGGCGCGCTGTTGGTATGCAGCGTTGAGAATACCAGGTGGCCTGTAAGCGAGGCTTCCACGCCGGTTCTAGCCGTCTCGGCATCGCGCATTTCCCCCACCATGATCACGTCGGGATCGAGGCGCAGGAACGAGCGCAGCGCGGCCGCGAAGGTCAGGCCGATCTTTGCGTTCACCTGCACCTGGCGCAATCCCTTCTGCGTAATCTCGATCGGGTCTTCCGCAGTCCAGATTTTTTTCTTGCCGTTGTTGATTTGTCCGAGCACCGAATGCAGCGTTGTGGTCTTGCCCGATCCGGTCGGACCGCAGATCAGCACCAGACCGTAAGGCAGACCGGCCATGCGCTTGATTTCGGCGAGGACCGGCTCGCGCAGGCCCATCTTGTCGAGTGCGATCGGCTTGGCCGCGGCGAGCACCCGCATCACCACGTCCTCGAGGCCGTCGGTCGTGGGCATGATCGCCACTCGGAGTTCCACGTTCGCTGGGCCGAAACGGCTGAAGACGATCTTGCCATCCTGGGGCTTGCGCCGCTCCGAGATGTCGAGATTCGACATAATCTTGATGCGCGAAATCATCGCATTGCGGAAATGCGATGGCAGGTCGAGGTAGTCCTCGAGTTCGCCGTCGATGCGCAACTTCACCTTGGTGTCTTCTTTGCCTCGATAGGTTTCGATGTGAATGTCAGAAGCCTTGCGCTCGGCTGCGTCCTGGATGATCTGGTTGACGATACGCACCAGCGCATTATCGGATTCGGTGACGACCGGTTCGTCCTGCCCCTCGGCCTTGGCGTCGGCCGGGGCGGATGCCGTCAGATCCTTGACATTGCGCGCGGCTTCGTGCCGGCCATAATGCAATTTAATGGCGGCGACGATGCTCTCCTGGTTCGCCATTACGGGCACGACGCGCAGCCGGGTGAAGAAGCGCAGCTCCTGCACCGGCACCGGATCGGTGGGGTTCTCCATGGCCACCACAATCTCGTCCTTGGTCCGGAACAGGGGCATGACGCGATGCTTTTCGGCAACGCGCCTTTCAACAAGTGCCAGGGCACGCGGGTCGATATCGAAGCGCGCCGGATCGACGAAGGGAATGCCGAGCTTGCGGACCAGGAGCCGGTTCACGGTCGCGCGGTCGATCACGCCCATCTCGACCAGGATCTCGCCGAGTGGACGCTTGCGATCGCGCTGCTGCAGGTTGACTGCCTTGTCGAGATCCTCCTTGCTGATGACCTCTTCGCGCAGCAGTGCCTGGCCGATCTGGCTTTCCGGGTGGGTCTGGTCGTGGTCCTTGAGCACTTGCTCGAGAAACTCTCGGGAGATGATCTCGCTGGCGGTCAGATAGTCGCCAATGCGCTGGCTGCGCAGATGCTGCTGCATATGCAGTCCCACCTGCACAAAATCCACCGTATCCTTTTGTTGCTCGGAAAGCATCTCGCCAAGCGACAGGCCGATGGAATAATCGTCATACGCATGCGTGGGAATGAAAGTGCGCTGAACTTTGCCCTCCTCCACCACCAAATAGAGGAAAAGGCCCGTCATCTCGACCTGGAATCCGCGCGTTTCGCTGACGAGATTTTCGCCGTCCTTGAACGATACTTTCACGACCTGGGTGCCTGTCGGCGGTGCCACACCGGCTTCCTGCATTTTCTCGAGTTCTCTCGGCAGCATTTGCACGGGACGCAGTAATTGCAGCTTTTTAATCTTGGTGAACTCCAGCGTCTCGATCGATGTCAATCCGGCGGCCACGAAATCGAGCGTCCCCTGCTCGGGCGCAAAGCGGATGA
>JANMYN010000858.1:0-5538 GCA_031382195.1 Betaproteobacteria bacterium | reverse complement strand
GTAGGCCAGCGCGTCATAGTCACGAGTTGTCGCCTTGTCTAGATCGAGCGGAATAGCCGCTGGCTGCGGATAGGTGTTGGTTTCGATTTCGTCGTATACCTTCTCCAGTGCTGCCACATCGCGACCGTGCAAGACGACAGTTGCGCCGTGCGCGGCAAATGTCAGCGCAGCGACGCGGCCGATGCCGCGGCTGGCGCCGGTTACGAGAATGACGCGGCCCTTCAGCAAGTCCGGGTGCGGAAGGTAATTTTTCAGATCAGGCATCCTGCAATACCAGGTTCGCGGCGCGCACGCCGCTGCGGACCGCGGATTCGATCGTGGCGGGATACTCCGACGCAGTGTAATCGCCGGCGAGATACAACCCGGCGACCGGAGTGGCATTTTCGGGGCGCAACAGTCCCGGCGTGCAGGAGAAGGTGGCTCGCTTTTCCGCGATCACCTGGTGCCATCGCGGCTCGCCAAGTCCGGGAAAATTCTCAACCAGTTCGGCGTGGACTGCCCGGGCGAGGTCGTCGTGGGCGAGTCCCTGGTGTGCGCCGGCTGCGGAAATCACCACGCCAATCAATCCGTCCTGGCCGCAAAGCTGGCCGCGGTCGAACAGCCACTGGGAGTAACGGGTTTCGAGACCACCCATCCGGAACGGCAGGCGCGATCCCGGAGCGTATTGCAGATAGACCGAGTGGATCGGTTGATAGACGAACTGGCCGATCATCTGAACGATCGGCGCGAGTTCCGCGTAGTGAGCAAGCAACGCCCCGGCGCGATGCGGGGAGACGGCCAGAATCGCATGGGTGAAGCGCTCGCCGTCGGCAGTGAGTTCGAAGCCGCTGTCTTTCTGCCGCAGTGCATCCACCGTGACGCCCAGGCGCACGCTGCCACCATGCGCTTGCACATAGCACGCCGCCCGTTCGGGAAAAAGCGCGGAAAAGTCCAGGGTCGGCAACAGCAGATCACTGTCTGCACGGCGGCCGTTCAGGCTGTCGCGCAAGACATTCAGAAACACTTGGGCCGAAGCTTGCGACGGCGGCGTATTCAGCGCCGATACGCAAAGCGGATTCCAGAGGAAACGTGAGACCGCATCCGGCTGTCGTTTCGAGGTCAGCAGGTCCGAAACACTCGTGTCAGCCGCAAGCCGGAATCTATTGTATTGCGCCCAGGCCATGAAGCGCGCCGCAGCAAAGCGATCGCCAATGCGGAGACCTTGTGCGCCCAACAACGCCGAAAACAAATGCAGCGGTGCCGGGAGCCGCGCCGCCCGCAAGTGAAACCCTGGATGGATGGTGAGTTCCAGCGGCAATCTCACAAGTCCCAAGGGTTCGCCGGGACCTTTGACGAGTTCTATGAGCCGTAGCGTCTCGCGATAGGCCCCGAGCAGGATATGCAGGCCGTTGTCGAGCTGCCTGCCGTCGATTTCGACACAGCGTGCGCGGCCGCCGAGTACGCGGCTTGTCTCGAACACGGTGACCGGCACGCCATTGCGTGCAAGTTCCGTTGCTGCCGCCATGCCGGCATAACCGCCACCGACGATGGCAACGCGGGGGCGCGCGTTGCCAAGTGACGGGTGACGGGTGACGGGTGACGATGTAGCGCCTGAGACCGACTCGGTTCTGTTTGTCACTTGTCACCTGTCACCGTTCACTGAATTTAAGCAGTCAACCACGTGCGCCAGGCGATCCACAGTTTGCGGATCGGCGTGAGCGACGTGCGCCGATCAAGAACCTTGCAACCGCTGTTGCGGATTTCCTTGAGTACCGCCTGGTAGATCGCCGCCATCACCAGGCCGGGGCGTTGCGCCTTGCGGTCTTGCGCTGGCAGCGACGCGAATGCCTGCTCGTAATACTGCTCGGCCCTTTCTATCTGGAATTCCATCAGGGGCCGCAACTCTTCGCGGTCTTGCAGGTGCACGATGTCGGTGGCGGAGAGGCCAAAGCGAGCCAACTCGTCGATCGGCAGGTAAACGCGACCGCGGCGGGCATCCTCCCCGACGTCGCGGATGATGTTGGTGAGCTGGAAAGCTGTGCCGAGGTGCTCGGCATACTTGAGCGTGGCGGGATCGCGATAGCCGAAAATCTCCGCGGCCATCAGTCCGACCACGCCCGCGACGCGATAGCAGTAGGACTGCAGCGTGGCGAAGTCCGGATAGCGGTTGTAGCGCAGATCCATTTCCATGCCGTCGATGACGTCCTGGAAATGGCTCTGCGGGAGATTGAAAGTTCGCACCACGGGGATCAGCGCCTGCGCGACCGGATGTTGTGCGGACCCGGAAAACGTTCCGGCAATTTCCTTGTGCCACCATGCGAGCTTGGTGCGTGCCAATTCGGTATCGGTGCATTCGTCCACGATGTCATCGACTTCGCGACAGAACGCATAAAGCGCGGTGATCGCGCGGCGGCGCTCCGGCGGCAGGAAAAGGAAGCTGTAGTAAAAGCTCGAACCGCTCTTTGCGGCCTTGTCCTGGCAATACTGTTCGGGTGTCATTTGTAGGCGAGAACGGATCGGTAAAGCATCAGCAACCAGTCTAAAGAACCGAGCACAGGCCGATCGCGAAACACGTCGCCGCCGCTCGCTTGCAGCTTTTCCAGGATGCGGTTTCCGCCCATCACGATCATGCGCAATTCGAGTCCGATCCGGCCCGGCAATGTACGACCAAGCGGAGCACCGGCGAAGAGCATGCGCCGCGTGCGATCGATCTGGAACAGGATCAGATTGCGCCAGTTGCCGCCGGCATCGCGGTTTGCGATCTGGGACTCGCTGACTGCGTATTCTGCCATTTCGTCAGCCGGCAGATAAATACGGTTCTTGCGGTAGTCGATCTCCACATCCTGCCAGAAGTTGATCAGTTGCAGGCTTGAGCAAATATTGTCGGACCACGTCAGGAAGCGGGGGTCGGTCGCCCGATAAAGATGCAGCAACAGTCGGCCGACCGGATTGGCCGAACGCTTGCAGTAGTCCATGACTTCTCTAAAGTCAGCGTAGCGTGTCTTCTCGACGTCTTGGGAAAAAGCCGAGAGCAGGTCGTGGAACAAGCCTGTCGGAAGGTCGAATTCATGAATGACGTCTGCCAGGTCCACGAAGAATTGCAAAGAGGGCGTCGCGCCGCGCTCGATCAGATTGAGCTGTTGTGTGAATCCTGACAGGTTGGCGAGCCGGACCGAAGCGGGAAAGTCACCTTCGTCTGCGAAGTCGTCCGCCTGGCGCGCGAACGCGTAGATCAATTGCACTGGCCGCCTCAGGCGCGCGGGCAGCAGAACCGATGCCACAGGGAAATTCTCGTAATGGTTGACCGCCATCTATTTTTAATAAGTCAGGACAGGGAGTTAGGCCTGCATGCGCACCCACGGCGCGGTGCTTTTCGGGTGACGGCGGGGGGGCATTATATTAGAATGCGGGCAGCGCGAAAGTGGCGGAATTGGTAGACGCACCAGATTTAGGTTCTGGCGCCGAAGGGCGTGAGAGTTCGAGTCTCTCCTTTCGCACCAGAATCGCACAGAATCGCGCCACGTATGTCTACTGTCACCAACCGGAAAAACGCACTGATGCAAGCCAACCTGGAAACCCTGAGTTCGCTCGAGCGACGCCTGTCCGTGATATTGCCGCTCGACAAGGTCAACACCGAAGTCGAATCCCGCCTGAAGCGCCTTGCCCGCACGGTAAAGCTGCATGGGTTCCGCCCCGGCAAGGTGCCGATGAAGATCGTAGAGCAGCAGTTCGGCGGCCAGGTGCGCCAGGAAGTGCTCGGCGATGCCGTCCAGCAGAGCTTCGGAGAAGCGGTAAAGGAAAAGAACCTGCGTGTCGCGGGCTATCCGCGCATCGAAGTCAAGCCCGGTGCTGTGCCGTCGGACCAATTTGAATATATCGCCACTTTCGAGGTCTATCCCGAAATTGCAATCGGCGAACTGGCGAACGTGAAGATCGAGCGGCCGGTGGTCACTATCGGCTCTGCCGAAGTGGACAAGACCATCAACATCCTGCGCAAGCAGCGTACGCACTACCACGCTGTGGATCGTGCTGCGCAATCGGGCGACCAGGTGCGCATGGACTACCGCGGAACGCACTCGGGCGAAGCGTTTGACGGCGGCACCGGCGCCGACCAGAACGCGCTGCTTGGCAGCGGGCAGTTGCTCGCCGACTTCGAGAAAAACATTATCGGCATTAAGGCCGGAGAGCGTCGTGATTTCGACCTGCACTTCCCGGACGATTACCACGGCAAGGAAGTGGCCGGCAAGGATGCGCGCTTCGAGGTTCAGCTCAAGGAAGTGAAGGAACCGCATGTTCCCGAGGCGGATGCGGAATTCGCCAAATCGTTGGGCGTGACCGACGGCGATCTGTCGAAAATGCGCGCGGACGTAAAGGCAAATCTGGAGCGTGAGGTCAAGCGCCGCGCCGAGACGCGGGTCAAGGATCAGGTCATGAAATCATTGCTTGATGCGACCAAGGTCGACGTGCCGCGGGCGCTGCTGGACATGGAAATCGAGCGCTTGACGCAAAACATGCGCCGCGACCTTGAACAAAGAGGGCTCAAGGCAGAACAGATTCCCATGCCGAAGGAGGCGTTCGAGCCCGAGGCGGTCCGGCGGGTGAGTCTCGGGCTGATCCTGGCCGAAATGGTCAGGCTGCACAAGCTCGAAGCAAAGTCGGACCAGATCAAGGTCGTGATTCAGGAATACGCGCAGAGCTACGAAAAGCCAGAGGAGGTGATGCGCTGGTATTACCAGCAACCGGAGCGGTTGCGCGAAGTTGAATCCATCGTGCTCGAGGACAACGTAGTGCAATGGACACTGTCGAATGCAAAGGTCGAAGACAAACCGATCGCATTCGACGAATTGATGGGGAACGCACAATGATTATGATGCAAGATCGCTATTACCCTGAACCACAGGGGCTCGGGCTCGTGCCGATGGTCATCGAGCAGAGCGGCCGCGGCGAACGCGCTTATGATATTTACTCGCGCCTGCTCAAGGAGCGCGTGGTATTTCTGGTCGGGCCGGTGACCGAAATGACGGCCAACCTGATTGTTGCGCAACTGCTTTTCCTGGAATCGGAGAATCCGGAG
Source organism: Betaproteobacteria bacterium (assembly GCA_031382195.1). Taxonomy (GTDB): domain Bacteria; phylum Pseudomonadota; class Gammaproteobacteria; order Burkholderiales; family JACQAP01; genus JACQAP01. Next base: position 485 of record JANMYN010000858.1, on the reverse strand, counting down.
AAGGACATTTCCTTCTACATCAATTCCCCGGGGGGCTCGGTTTCCGCGGGCCTGGCGGTCTACGACACTATGCAGTTCATCAAGCCTGACGTCAGCACGCTCTGCATTGGCCAGGCCGCCAGCATGGGAGCATTCCTGCTTGCGGCGGGGGCGAAGGGCAAGCGCTTCGCGCTGCCGAATTCGCGGGTCATGATTCACCAGCCGATGGGGGGGTTTCAGGGCCAGGCCTCGGATATCGAGATCCACGCCCGCGAGATTCTGTATCTGCGTGCTCGCCTCAACGACCTGATGGCAAAGCACACCGGGCAGAAAGCGGAAGCTATCGAGCGCGACACCGACCGCGATAATTTCCTCAGCGCCGAAGATTCGGTAAAGTACGGCCTGGTGGACAAGGTATTGCTCAGCCGAAGCGAGACTGCCGCTGCCGCTGCGGCTGCCTGAGTTCGGCGGCAATGGGAGTCGAACTCAGGCGCCGAGCCGGATGA
>JANMYN010000846.1:0-2951 GCA_031382195.1 Betaproteobacteria bacterium | reverse complement strand
AGTACTGCATGGGCAGAAACGCCACGTGAACCGATCCTCATCTGCATGACAGTCCCTCACGGCAGGCGGCGGGATACACGATCAGCTATTGCAACCGGCGCAACTGCAGCATGCGCAGCAACCAACAGACGGCGAGCGCGGTGACCAGGTGCTTCAGCGTGTGGCCGCTGACAATTCGGCCGAGGGCATAGATCTGCGCATCGAGCGCTTCGGCTGCCTTGGCGGCCGCGTACAGGGCCAGCACGCCGAAGATATAGGCTCCGTGCGTATAACGCGAGCGAAATACAATGACAATGGCAAGAACGGCCGCGATCGATCCGTATTGCACGCCTACATAGGGCAGCAGATTCTCCGCCCCGCGCAACCCGCTCCAGCGCCAGTAGATCACGCTGCCGGCGCCGGCCAGCAGCAACGGAACCAGCAGGCGCGACCCCGCCTTGATGCTGATGCGATCGGCGATCGTGGCCGCAAGCAGGGCCATGAAACCCAGACTCATCGGCAGGCGGTCCCACACCAGGCGCGCGTCGTCCGGGGCGAGATGGTAATAGGCCGAACCGAAGGCGGTCAGCGCAATGGCGCCGAACAGGATCCAGTACGCACGCATCTCTTCGGCGGCCGCGAGGCGTCCGGATCCGCCCGAAGTGCGAACACGCCACAGGAAGGACAGTCCGAGCGCGCCAGCCACGAGAAACCCGAGACTGGAAAGCGTGTTGACCGCGTTGTCGATACCGAGAAAGGCGCGGCGGTCGGCGAAAAGGTGGTAGGCCTGGTCCTGGACGATGTGCCAGCTCATTCAGAGAACCTTTCCAGTTGCCGGCGCCGTTCCGAATCGCGGTTGCTCACTTGCCCGCGTCAAACGACGCGAGTTCGTAGGTCTCGCTGCCCGAATTAGCCGAAAGCGATGCAATAGTGTCTATTGTCATTTTGATCGTGCGCTTCATTCCCGGCGAGTACCAGAAGGTGCACTTGATCTTGGCACGGCTCCAGGATATCGACACTTCTGATTCCGTCTCGATTCTCCAGGACGCAAAGGCGCCCGCGGGCACTCGCACGGTTTCCTGCTTCACGACCCTGACTTGCGAAACCAGCGTTATCTTGCCGGTGTCGGAGATGAAGAAAATCCCGGGGACGCCGTCCCAGAGTTGTCCCGCCTTCAGCTCTGTGCCAGAAGGCAGATAGGGGGCTATTTCGGTCAACAGGTAGCCACCAGGAAGGGCAATCGGGGCCAGGAAGCGGCTGGGGCTGAAAACGACCTCGACATCGCGCTCGGCGACAAACCCCTTGTATCCCTCGCGTGTGAACCGCTCGCGCACCCTGCGGCCGCTGGATTCCATGATCTCGACGCTCACTGACCCGACGTCCCTGCCCCGATCGCTGAATTTGTACTTCCATCTGTCCCCGACCATCAAGAATCGGTCGGACTCGGTAGATGACGCAGTGGAGGCTGTTAGCGCAGTCACTGCGGAGATCGTCTCCATGCGTGACACTGGAGGCAACGTCGCAGCCTGTCCCGCGGCGATCGGTGTAATGGTTGCACGCTTCCTGCTGGATTCCACCTCTGTCAATGCCTCCTGGGTTTTCTCGCCGGTTTTCTTCAACAGCTTTTCGCACTGATCTTTCGAGCACTTGCCGGCGATCTCCGCTTTGGCACTTTCGGATTGCGTCAGTACTTCGGCACGCCAGGCATTGAAGTACGCGTCCCGGCTATTGTTTGACCCAAAACTCTCTGGCAGCAGCTTCATGGATATCTCGGGCTGGTATTCGTGCATGGCACCGCTGCCCGCATCGACGACTATCCCGACGATCCCGCCAAAGATCGCGTTGCCCAGGGTCCACCCTTGAAAGGAGGATGACAGCTTCGCACTTGCATCGAGATACCCGGGTTTTTTGCAACTGACATCGAGCGCGGACGCGCCCTTTCCTATTTGCACCGTACCCGGAGTGGGATTGACGACGCCGACTGACTTGCCTTGCTTACTCAGCTCGCAGCTTGCACCCGGCGGATCTGTTTTAACCGTGACGCCCTGCGAACTGCCCTTTACAATCGTGGCGCAACCGCTGGTGAGAAGTGCAGTGGAAATCAGGATAAAAAATGTAGCGCGCCAGATCAGAATCCTGTTCATTTGGCCCTCCCGCTCGTGAAGTATCCCGATTTCATAGCGACAAATACTCGCCCTGCTCTTGCGTAAGCGAATCAGTACGCGGACCGTAGTTGGCTGAGCTATCTCTCGGACGCTTCCAATCACTGTCGTGCTATTGCTACTACCTTATGCCCACGTCACCTACTGGCAACATACAGATTTGGTACATCTCAATCGTCTACCGAAAGGAAAATTGGGCGGCTCATCGGAATGTGGCGCGTATGGCCTCGGTCTCGGCAGACGGTTTGAGGCTGAAAACAACTGCAAGCAAATCTCGACAGCGGCGGTAAACTCTGAGCGCTTCCGCCGTTTCTCCAAGCTCACGGTAGCAAAGCATCAGCCGCCGATAGAAGGACTCAGCCAAATTGTCCAACTCCAGCGCGCGCGAATACAACGCCGCGGCTTGATCCCATTTGCGGTGTTGCTCCAGGCAGGCAGCAAGGGTCATGACCGCCCGCCCGAATTTCGCCCTCAATCTGTCACGGAAAGAAATCGCCCAAGCGTCCTGGGTTTCGTGCTCCAGGAAATGCCCGGCATAGACGCGAAGCAGTTCGCTTACGAGTGAAGGGAATTCGGCAATATCACCTTCCGGAGACCGGGATATTGCTTGTTCGATTCGCTCCACCACGTCTTCGAATTCCCAGACATCAATCCAGCACTTTCGAGGGTCGAAGGAAAGCTTGCCATCGAACAAAGTGAGTAAATCTTGTATGCCGAGAACCTTTCTGAGCCGGTGGAGATTGATATCAAATGACTTCCGTGCCGCATCACCTTCCGATTCGGGCCACAGGCTCTCCGAGAGGACACTTG
>JANMYN010000832.1:0-4306 GCA_031382195.1 Betaproteobacteria bacterium | reverse complement strand
AATCCGCGACCGCGGAGGATTCACGTTGACCCCGGCTACCGTGGCGGCACTCGCGTACTACGGAACCATCCCGTCGATTGTCGCCTATCTGTTCTGGAATCGCGGCGTCGCGCAGGTCGGACCGAACAAGGCGGGGTTGTTTGTGCACCTGATGCCGGTATTCGGCGCGCTACTGTCGGTGATTTTTCTAGGCGAACGACTGGTTGCGTATCACTACGCGGGAGCGGTACTGATTTTTTCCGGGATATGGCTGACGACGCGCAAGGGCGCGTCGCACCAGTGATTGGTAATTGGTAATTGGTGAATGGCGATACGGCTTTAAACGCTTCGCCAATTACCAATCACCAATCACCATTCACGCCATTAAATTTTGAGAACGCTCAAAATTTAATGGAGAGCCCGATCGAATGCACGGTTGAATCCAGACCGAGGCCGGGGCCGGAGCTGAAGCCGAAGCCGTTGCTGCTGTTCAATTCGGAGTAGCGCTCGGAATCGGCGTGGATCGTAATCGATTTGGTCCAGTCATAACTCAGGCCGATGCCGTAAACCTTGCTGATGCCACCGGGTTCATCTGCATTGTGATGGCTGCCGGCGTCTTCCGGGAATCCCTTCTGGCTGTAATTCAGGCCCAGGCGCCCATAGAGCGACAGCCCGGACTTAAACGGCAACGTCGCGACTCCGGACAGACTCCAGGCCGCGCCGTTACAGGTTTGAAACGCATCGCCGGAACGGGGGTCGCCGCTGCATGCGGATGCGTTGGGGCCGAACTGGGTCTGGGCGCCTTCGATAGCAAAAGCATCAGTGATGCGATAGCCGCCAATTTGCCGCTGGGCGTTCAGATTTTCCGAACTGGCGCCGGGCGGGTTGAACGGACCGGGCAAGACGTTGCGTACTCCGACTGAATCGCTCACGCCCCAGAATCCCGTTCTGAGGCCGCTGTACCATTGATCCCCACCCTGGGCAAAGACCGTTTCGCCGGCTGCAAGCAGTGCAGCCAGTAAAAGGGTCTTGAGCAAGGGGTTGGAGCGCCGCATGATTCGTCTCTCGATGGGTCTATTTTCTGATTCTAGTCACTTTTGTTGTATTGTCAGCCTACATTTCGATGAATTCGCAGCAAAACAACACTTTTGAGGGCGAGATTAGAGAGCAGACAAACCGGCAAGTGGAAATGTTCGCCAATCGGGTCGCAAAAACCTACAAACACATTAAAAAGTGGGCCAAAAGTGCGGGTGTCGAATGCTTCAGGGTCTATGATCGCGATATTCCGGAACTGCCCTTTGCCCTCGATCTTTATTTTGAGCGAGCCCATCTGCAGGAATACAGCAAACCCGTGCTGGATGTGGGCGCCCAGCGGGTTTGGCTCGCGGCCATGCACGAGGCGGCCGCGCGCTCACTCAACCTGCCGCTGAAAAACGTCACGCTGAAGCAGCGCCACGGGCAGCGACCGGATGAGCAATACCGCAAGCTTGCCGCGAGCGCGCAGGATTTCGTGGTACGGGAGGGCGGACATCGCTTTATCGTCAACCTGACCGATCATCTCGATACCGGCTTGTTTCTGGACCATCGCGAGACCCGGGCATTGGTCGGGACACTTGCCGCCGGCAAGCGCGTTCTGAATCTGTTTTGCTATACGGGAAGCTTCAGCGTCTACGCGGCGAAGAATCAGGCGGCCGCCACGACCAGCGTCGACCTGTCGAAAACTTATCTCGACTGGGCAAGGCGCAATTTCGAACTCAACGGACTCGATTTCGGGCGTAATCGCCTGGTGCAAGCCGACGCCGTGCGTTTTCTCGGGGAGGAGCGTAAGTCGAAAAATCGCTACGACCTGATCGTGCTCGACCCGCCGAGTTTTTCGAATTCCAAGCGCATGCTGGGCGTGCTCGATGTGCAGCGCGATCACGAGGCGCTGATTCGCGCCTGCCTGTCCCTGCTGGCACCCGGCGGCGAGCTGCTGTTCTCGACGAACCTGCGCACCTTCCGGCTCGACGGCAATGCGCTGGCGGATGTCCCGATGACGGAAATTTCCGAGCAGACCGTGCCGCCTGATTTTCGCAATCGCAGGATTCATCGGTGCTGGCGCGTCACGCCAACGGCCGTGACGAACGTGACGGGCGTGACGGCGTGACGAGGAAAACCCGTGCTGAGTGCTGGGTGCTGAGAAAGTACAGAAGCGGTAGCCCTTCTAGATCGATCTTAATTTTCTGTGCTCTTACATTTCTACTCGCAGCACGCAGCACTCAGCACCGGTTTTCCGCTGCACGTCCTCCTGTGATACTTTCCCCTAATATGCCAAATCACCACCGCTGCTGATGAACGCCGAACTACCATCCACCAGCATTCGCGAACAAGTCGTCGCTTTTCTCGACCCGGGGCTCGGGTCGGATCACGATGCGTATGAGCTTGGTAGCTGTTTCGAGGCAATCGCGAGCGCGGATAGTCTCACGCACCGGCTCGACGCGCTGTATGCGCTGATCAACTGGACGCGACACGGACCGATCGGCCCTGCTGGTCGGCCGGATCGCTCACGACTCATCAAGGCGATCGAGGTACTGGAAGAGTTGCCGGAAGTACGCCGGAACCTGCAGGACACTTTCGCCGACATCCTGACCGAAACCGAAGGCGTAAACCTGTTTGGCGAATCGGGAATCCCCGGCGATCGCGGATTCTTTGCGGAATTGACCGATCGTGTGATGGGCCATGTCCTCCCCGAACCCAACGACGACCACGATCTTGCGCGGCTGGTTTCGCGGCTGTATGCAAGCCGGCAGAACGCGGACAGCTTTCATTCGCTGGCGCCGGAACTTTTTCACAGGATCGTTGCTGTGCTCGCGCCGGACAGCCGGCCGGAAAACTGGGCGCCGCTCAATATCGCCTTTGCGGATGGCTTCAGATTGCTGGCGATCCGCGTCCAAGCGCAGGGTTTGTCATCCAAGTTGCGCGCCCGCAGCCGTCCGGTTTCCGTGGCGCAATCGCCGTTTCATCTGCTCGCCGTGACCAGCGATGATCTGATGGATGCCTGGCGCGGGAACGGGAACGTTTCGGCGCAGGCCGATTCATGGCGCAAGATCTGCCTTGCCTGTCGCGCCGAAATCGCCGGGATATCACGCCGCCTTGAGAGCGACGGCGTCAGCGTGGACATCGTCTACGGACTGGAAGTGCTGGAGCGTTGCCTGTCGCGCATGGAAGCCATGCTCGAAATCATCGAAAGTCCGCCCGGAACCGCGAGAAGCGAAGCCGTTCACCATCTGCTCGCGAAGCTGGTCGTGGCGACCCACGATGACCGCAGCATCCGCCACCTGGTCCGCGACAATCTGCAGATGCTCCAGCGCAGGATTGTCGATCGTTCCGGGAAAACCGGCGAACATTATGTCGCGCACAGCCTGCGGGAATATCGCTTCATCTGGCTGGCCGCGGCACTCGGCGGGTTGCTCACGGTTCTGACCGCGGCCATCAAACTCAAGATCGCGCAAACCGGATTGCCGCTGTTCGTCGAAGGATTGCTGGCGGGGCTCAATTACGCTGTGACCTTCATGTTGCTGCATCACTTTCATCTGATTCTGGCAACCAAGCAGCCGGCCATGACGGCGGCCACGCTCGCCACGATGCTGCGCGGTCGCAACCGCACCGAACGGCTCGACAGCGTGGTCGAGTTCACCGTTCGCATCTGTCGTTCGCAGTTTGCCGCGGCGATGGCCAATGTGTCGATCATCTTCGCCGGGGCATTCCTGTTCAACTTCGTCTGGCGACTTGCACTGGGACACAATTATCTGGCGACGAAAGAAGCGCGGTATGTGTTCGAAACCTTGAGCCCGCTCAACAGCGGCACTGTGTTCTACGCGGCACTGACCGGCGTGATCCTGTGGATGGCGGCTATGATCGGCGGCTGGATGGACAATTGGGCGGTGTATCAGCGGCTGCCCCAGGCGATCGCCGACCACCGGCTGGGTGAGCGCTTCGGACGCGAACGCCTGGCACGGGCGGCCGGCATCGTCTCGCGCAACATGTCGGGATGGGGCACCAACATTTCCCTCGGCTTTTTGCTCGGCCTCGCACCCGTGATCGGCCAGTTTCTCGGGCTGCCGATCGACGTTCGCCATGTGACTTTATCCTCGGGCATGCTGGCCTTCGCCTGCGCAGGACTGCGCGGATGGTTCAGCACCGGGTGGTTCCTGTGGGTCCTGGCAGGCGTGGCCACGATGTTTGTCCTGAACCTGGGCGTGAGTTTTTTTCTTTCACTGTATACCGCGTCGCGCGCCTACGATCTGCCGCGAAGGGAATTGGCCGTGCTGGGGGCGAGGTTGCTGCG
>JANMYN010000777.1:0-2673 GCA_031382195.1 Betaproteobacteria bacterium | reverse complement strand
GCAAAGGGCTATAACGTTTCCGAAAGCGATCTCGGCGTGGTTGTCGTGCTGCGGCATTCCGCGATCCCGATCGCGTTTGGCGACGGAGTATGGGAAAAATACAATCTCGGCGAGTATTTCAAGATCAACGATCCGGCCTCGAAAGTGCCGGCCCTGCGCAATCCCTTCGCCCATATCAAACCGGGCGACATGCCGCTGCCCGAGGCGGCGCTGGAAAAACTGGTCGCACGCGGCGTGAAATTCGCCGTGTGCAATGCCGCCGTCCATCATCAGAGCGCCCGCATGGCGAAGCAGACGGGATTGCAGCACGCGTCCATCGAGAAAGACTGGCTGGCAGCAGTCCTGCCGGGCGTGCAGGTCGTCCCCTCCGGCGTACTGGCGGTCAATGGCGCGCAATCGAAAGGTTGCAGCTATTGTTTCGCGGGCTGATCCGGCGGTGAATCGGCGCGGACACCGCCTGCGCGTAACGGCGATCGCGCTGACGAGCATTGCGTGTTGGCTCTGCGCGCCGAACACAGTTGCCGCAGATGGCCATCCGGGATGGCGCAATGCGCCGGTTCCGGATGGTCCGGTCGGCGAGGCTATCGCATTGGGGCAGCGCATCCTTGCGCATACACCGGCAAACGCTCCGGCCTATTCGGGCAACGCGCTCAACTGCACCAGTTGCCATCTCGATGGCGGGCGCACGCAATGGGCAGCGCCGTGGGTCGGAATCTGGGGCGTATTTCCCGAATACCGCAGCCGTAACGCAAAGATCAATGCGTTGCAGGATCGTATCAACGATTGTTTCGAGCGTTCCCTGAATGGCCGCCCGCTGCCGGCCGCGAGCCAGGAAATGATGGGCATCCTGGCCTACATGCAATGGCTGTCGCGCGATGTACCCACGGGCCAAAGCGTATCCGGTCGCGGGTTTCTCCGCATCAAACCGACACAGACACCCGATACCGCGCGCGGCGCACAGGTCTATGCACAGAAATGCGCGCTCTGTCATGGCGAAGGCGGCGATGGCACCTACGCGCCGTCTGGAGAAATGGTGTATCCGCCGCTGTGGGGGCCGAAATCCTTCAACATCGGCGCCGGCATGGCAAGGCTCAATACGGCCGCGGCGTTTGTTAAAGCGAACATGCCGCTGGGCCAGGGCCGCTCACTCAGCGATCAGGAAGCATTCGATGTCGCCGCGTTTTTTACCCGTCAGCCACGGCCGGATTTCCCCGGAAAGCTTGATGACTGGCCCAAGGGCGGAAAGCCGGACGACGCTCGTTACTGACCCAAGGTGCAGATCCGATGAAGCTCATCACCTGGAACATCCAGTGGGCACGCGGCATCGATCTTGAGGTCGATCCGGCGCGCATCGCGCGCAGCGCGCGAGAGATCGCCGACTTCGACGTGCTATGTCTGCAGGAAGTTGCGGTGAATTTCCCGGGATTGCCTGGAAGCCGCGGCGAAGACCAGGTCGCGGAACTGACGCGTGCGCTGCCCGGCTTCAGCGCGCACTACGGCATGGCTACCGACGTCGATGACGGCAAAGGCGGCCGCAGCCAGTTTGGTAATCTGATTCTTACGCGATTATCGGTCATCCAGGTTTTCCGCCACCTGTTGCCCTGGCCCGCGGATCCGGTGGTGAGAAGCATGCAGCGCAGCGCTGTCGAAGTGGTTGTCCAGGCGCGCTGGGGTCCTGTGCGCGTGACGACGACTCACCTGGAGTATTACTCGTCTGTTCAGCGCATGGAGCAGGTCGGCGCGCTGCGCTCGCTGCATCAGGAGGCGTGCGGCCATGCATCGAGTCCTCGCATTCGGGATGACACGAGCCAGCCGTTCCAGGCTTTGCCGAGACCGGCTTCGGCCATCCTCACCGGTGACTTCAATTTCAAACCTGAAAGTCCCGAGTATCGGCGCATCACGGCGCCATTCGATACCGCCGCCGCGCCCGCCCTTATCGATGCATGGACCCTCGCACACCCGGGGATTGCGCATGTCCCGAGCGCCGGCGTCCACGAGGACAGCTGGGCCAAGCCACCTTATTGCTGCGATTTCATTTTCGTGACCGCTGATCTCGCTACGGGAGTGCGCGAGGTGAAGATCGATGTGCAAACGCAGGCGTCCGACCATCAGCCGGTATTGATCGAAATCGCGCATTGAGGGTACAAAGAGAAACTGCCGAAAATCTCACCACGAAGGCACGAAGAACACGAAGGGTCACGAAGAAAAATAAGAACGGGCGCCAGTAAACGAATTCAGGTCTTGCTCCCGGCTCTCTTTGCGACCTCTGCGCCTTCGCGTCGAACGTCCTTGACCTTTGTTTTCTTCGTGTTCTTCGTGCCTTCGTGGTGATACTTCGGATGCCATCGTCAGGATGCCTTGGTACCCCATTTTCCCGGCACCGGTACGGCCTCGTCCGGTCCCGGCCAAGGCGGCATGGTCACGCCCACCGCCGTGAGTGCATCGCCCTCCGCCGCACGAAACTGGAAATGCGTCCCCATCGGAATCGTGACGCAGACGCCGGGTTCGAGCGCGACGACGTCCTCCCGCTCGGGCCGCCTGCGCCACATCTCGCCGCGACCGGACAGCACGAACCAGATCTCATCCACAGTGCGGTGACGGATCGGCTCCGAAGTGCGGCCGCCCGCGAGCTCGAAATGCGCCATGCCGCCGCGCTGCGTTTTCAACAGTACG
>JANMYN010000775.1:0-3918 GCA_031382195.1 Betaproteobacteria bacterium | reverse complement strand
TTGCCGTCGGGTCAGACCCCACCATGCAACTCACCGGCGTTATTCCGGCGACGCGGCTCGCGCTGGCAAAGGCCGGCTTGACGATCCGGGATCTGGACTGGATCGAAATCAATGAAGCGTTCGCGACCGTCGTGCTGTCGTGGGCCAAAGAACTGAAGCCCGATATGGCCAAGGTCAATCCCTGGGGTGGTGCGATCGCCCATGGACATCCATTGGGTGCCACAGGCGCCGGGCTGATGGCAAAAATGCTCGCCGGCCTGGAAGCCACCGGCGGCACGCTGGGCCTTCAGGTGATGTGCATCGGGCACGGGCAAGCCACCGCAACGGTGATCGAACGCCTCTGAATCCGTAGCGATGGCCAGGTCGATTCGCATCGCGCTGCTGCTGTTTGTGCTGGCGAGCGTTGCGCTTGGCGCATGGCGGCAACGTAACCTCGTCCAGACCTGGGAGCGCAGTCTCGATGTCGTGATTTTTCCGATCAACGGGGACGGCCGCGCTGCCACGGCAACCTATGTGGCCTCACTATCCACGCAATCGTTCGCGTCGATCGGAGAGTTCATGCGCAAGGAGTCGCAGCGGCACGGTCTCGTGCTCGCCAGCCCTGTGCGCGTCAAGCAGGGGCCGTCGGTGGCTTCGGCGCCGCCGCCGGCACCTGTTCGCGGTAACACGCTCGAAATCATTCTGTGGAGCCTGAGATTGCGCTTCTGGGCCTGGCGCAACGACGACTACGCCGGCCCGAAACCTGACGTGCGCGTATTCGCGCTGTATTTCGATCCCGCTGCAAGGCCCAAGCTGGAACACTCGATCGGGTTGAAGGAAGGGCGAATCGGCATTGCCAACGTATTTGCAGCATCGCACATGTCGGAAGAGAACAACGTCATCGTCGCGCACGAAATCCTGCATACGTTCGGCGCCACGGACAAATACGACGCTGCGACCAGCCAACCTCTCTATCCGGACGGTTACGCCGATCCCGGGCAGACTCCGTTGTATCCGCAGCAGTTCGCCGAGATCATGGGCGGGCGCATCCCGCTTTCGGAAAAACAGTCCGAAACGCCACGCTCCCTCGCGCTCGCGATCGTCGGGGACAGGACCGCAGCCGAGATTCACTGGCGGCGCTGAGGCGACTTCCGCTTCGCGTCTCCCGGCCCAAGGTTCGCCCGCATTCCCCGAGGTTGGCGCTCAGGTTCTGCATGAAAACTTCGATTGGCGCGGGCTGGCTGGTGAACCTATCATAGCGGCTCATTTACCTGTTCCGAAATCATGGCCGACAAAAACGACAAGCACGGCATTCGCCGCAACCTCACCAATTATGGTGATCCGGAGTTTTCCGCCTACCTGCGACGCTCCTTCGCCCGTTCGATGGGTTACTCGAAGGATATGCTGGGCCGCCCGATCGTTGGTATCGCGCAATCGGCAAGTGGATTCAACAATTGCCATCGCTACGTTCCGGAACTGGTGGAAGCGGTTAAGCGCGGAGTGCTCAGGTCCGGTGGACTACCAGTCGATTTTCCGACCATCTCGTTGGGAGAAGTCTTCCTGAGTCCCACCAGCCTGATGTTCCGCAATCTCATGGCGATCGACGTCGAAGAAATGGTGCGGGCGCAGCCGATGGACGCGGTCGTGTTGATCGGCGGCTGCGACAAAACCGTGCCCGCCCAACTGATGGGCGCAATTTCAGCCGACGTGCCGGCGATCCAGCTGGTCACCGGTCCGATGATGGCGATGCCATACCGGGGCGAACGGCTGGGTGCCTGCACCGATTGCCGGCGTTTCTGGGGGAAGTATCGTGCCGGTGAAGTCAGCGACGAAGGCATCGATGAGATCGAAGGTAATCTTGCCACCACGGCGGGTACATGCGCCGTCATGGGGACGGCCAGCACCATGGCGTGTGTCGCCGAAGCACTGGGTATGAGCCTGCCGGACACCGCAGCTATTCCCGCGGTGCACGCCGACCGCATTCGCGCGGCGGAAGCAACCGGGGTTTGCGCAATGCAGATGGTCAAGACCGCAGGACCACGGCCGTCCGAGATCGTTACCGAAAAATCGGTCGACAACGCGTTGAGGGTGTTACTGGCTATCGGCGGTTCGACCAACGCGATCATCCATCTCACGGCTATCGCCGGACGCCGCGGCATCCGGATTTCGCTGGAACACCTCAATAAACTGTCCGACGAAACACCGGTGCTGATCGACCTCAAGCCTACAGGCAGTCACTACATGCAGGATTTCCACGCGGCCGGCGGCATGAGCGCCTTGCTTCTCGAGTTGAAGGACTTGTTGCATCTCGATTGCATGACCGTCACCGGAGAAACACTGGGTACGCGCTTGGCTCGCCCTGTCGCGTTCGTCGACCGCAGTGTCATCCGCGCCCGATCCGAGCCGATTACGCCGGTGGGCGGACTGGTCGCGCTGTTCGGTAGCCTCGCGCCCGGCGGGGCAATCCTCAAACGCGCCGCCGCCGATGATGGCTTGTTCGAAAAAGAGGGCAGGGCGGTGGTATTCGAATCGCTGGAAGACTTGTCCGCACGCATCGACTTGCCCGATCTCGATGTCACCAAGGACGATTTTCTGGTGCTTAAGAACGCCGGTCCGCGCAGCCCGTCGGGCATGCCGGAGGCGGGTTACCTTCCCATACCCAAGAAGCTCGCACAAAAAGGACTGAAGGATATGGTGCGAATTTCCGATGCCCGCATGAGTGGTACAGCGTTCGGCACCGTGATTCTGCATATAACGCCGGACGCGGCATCGGGCGGGCCACTGGCGCTGGTGAAAAGCGGCGATCGCATCCGCTTGTCCGTGAAGGACCGGAAACTGGATGTGCTGGTCAGCGAGGCGGAGATGGCACTGCGTCGAGAGGGTTTCAAACCAGCGGCGCTGCCGCCAAGAGGTTATGCGCGGCTCTACAACGAGCACATCCTGCAAGCCGACGGCGGCTGCGACTTTGATTTTCTGCGCGCTTAGCGCGGCGCAAACATCTTCAGAATTTCTTATATCGCCAACGGCGGCTGATCCGGTGAGCCTGCTTCTCGCGAGGGCCGGGTCTGCGCAGCATGGCGCATGTGTATACGCTTTCGGCGACAGGCAACTCAGGCGGTCATCGAAGCTTCGTAAAAGCGGTAGGTATTCCTGCCAGCCTGCTTGGCATGATACATCGCCTTATCGGCGATGCGGATCAAGGTGCTGGCATCGCTCGCGTGATCGGGATAGATGCTGATGCCCAGGCTGGGCGAAATGCGCAGTTTGTCGCCGGATACGAAGAAGTCCTCGTCCAATGCATGCAATAGCTTCTCCGCGATGGTCCTGGCATCCTCGCTGTGGCGCAGTTCCGGCAGCACCATGACGAATTCATCGCCTCCCAGTCTGGAGACCGTATCCACTTCCCGGAGCGCGCCGCGGATGCGCTCCGCCACCTGCTGCAACAGCATGTCGCCGACATGATGGCCGAGGCTGTCGTTGATTGCCTTGAAGTGATCGAGATCCATGAAAATAACCGAAGTCTTCGAATGATTACGCTGCGAGATTGCCAGTGCCTGCTCCAGACGGTCCATCAGCAGAATACGATTCGGCAGACTGGTCAGCGAATCGAAATGCGCCATGCGCCGGATCTGCTCTTCCATGTTCCGCCGCGTCGTGATGTCCATGAAAGCCCCCACTGCGCCATAAACCTTCCCGGCAGAATCGCGCAGCGGCGCGGCATTGCCGATCAAGTGGCGGATGGTGCCATCGTCGAAGACGACGTCTTGCTCGAAGTCGCGCACCTCAATGCCGCGAAAAGCGGCCATCTGCACCGGCTGTTCGTGCATCTCCAGTGCGCGCCCATTGCGAAACATGCGAAACGCCAGGTGTTTATCGTCATCGGTTGCCGTGACCGCCAAATTGCTGCCCTGGGGAAGACGAAGTAGATCGTATGCCATG
>JANMYN010000762.1:0-5278 GCA_031382195.1 Betaproteobacteria bacterium | reverse complement strand
TATAAGCGCGCCACCTTGTTGTTCCAGGATCTCGACTGGCTGCGCACGATTCTCGGGGACGAAGCGAAACCGATCGTGTTCATTTTTGCTGGCAAGGCCCACCCCGCCGACGTGCCCGGGCAAAACGTCATCCGGGAGCTGAACCGCATCACGCGTATGCCGGAATTCGAAGGCAAGATCCTGCTGCTCGAAGACTACGACCTGCATCTCGCGCGCCGCCTGGTTACGGGCGTGGATGTCTGGCTGAACAATCCATTGTTTCCACTCGAAGCGAGCGGTACTTCCGGCATGAAGGCCGGCATTAATGGCGTGCTGAACCTTTCCGTGCTCGACGGCTGGTGGGGGGAAGGCTACGACGGGCACAATGGCTGGGCGATCAAGCCCGTGGCGGAGAGTCTGGACGAAGTGCGGCGTAATTTCGAGGAAAGCCGCACGCTATACGAATTGCTGCAGGATCACGTGATTCCGACGTATTACCGTCGCGGCGAGATGGGTTATTCGCCCGAATGGATCCGAATGGCCAAACATTCAGTCGCGTCGATTCTGCCGCGCTTCTCGTCGAACAGAATGGTCAACGAGTACCTGGCTAAGTTCTATTTGCCGGCGACGCGGCAAGGCAGGCGCTATGCGGAGTCGGATTTCGAGCCTGCGCGCCGCTTGGCGCTGTGGAAGCAGCGCGTGCGCGAAATCTGGCCAAAAGTGACGATGCGGCGGCTGGATGCCCCGCAGAAGCGCCTCTCCTTCGGCGATGGGTTGCGCCTGGAAGTCGGCATATTGCTCGCCGGTCTCAAACCGGAGGACATGGCGCTCGAAATGCTGATTGTAAAACAGGCGGGGCACGAAGAGGATCGTCACCCGAAATCGTACCGCTTCGAGTCCGAGGGCCGGCTCACGGAGCAGGGCGAACATCGCTTCGTGCTCGAACTGAGTCCGGAGTCATGCGGGAAACTGGAATATCGAATACGCCTGTACCCGCATCACGAATTGCTGACGCATCCGTTCGAGCTTGGCATGATGCGCTGGCTGTGAGACGCAGTCCGCCTGCAACACTCCGCTCCGATTATGCAGTCACCGGTTTGCCGCGAGCTTCGCCTCGCGGGCTGCATCGTTGACAGTCGCAAGGGCGAAACATAGCATTGCGCTAACCGGCCCTGTCAACGCGCGCAGCACACGTCACGTTTCATCCGAGCGCCCGGGAGCACTATTCTGGGCAAACGTAATCTGATAGCGCAGGTGCTGCAAAGCGGTACCTGAATGACAAAAATTCATCGGGAGGAACGTATGCGTGTATCAATCTGGAGCGCCATGTCGGCCGGCGCCATTGCATCCCTTTTTGCCTTGTCCGCGGCCGCAGACTCAATTCGCATCGGTCTAATCAGCGAAATCACCGGGCCCAATGCCGAGGCCGGCAGCTATACCATGAATGGCGCCAAGCTGGCTGTCGACGCACTTAACAAAAAGGGCGGCATTCTCGGCAAGCAGATCGAGCTGGTCATCGAAGACAACCAGTCCACCAATCCCGGCACGGTACTGGCATTTTCCAAGCTGGGTGGTAACAAGGACATCCCGGCGATCGTCGGCCCGATCCGCAGCACGCAGATCCAGGCTGCCTCGCCGTCGATCCAGAAAGCCGGCATCCCGACGATGATCGGCGGCACCGACCCGAGCCTGACCCATGTGAACAATCCGTGGGTATTCCGCTGCCGCCCGAACGATACCTATTCGTCGCGCGTGATCGCCGATTTCGGCGTTACCAAGCTGAAGCTCTAGCAGTGGGCGATCGTGCACTCGACCGATGCGTTCGGTTCCGGTGGCCAAAAGGCTCTTGTTGACGCCCTCAAGTCGCTAGGCGTCGAACCGGTGCTGATCCAGGGCTACACCAATAATTCGCAGGACTTCACGCCGGTCGTGCTGGCGATCAAGAAGTCCGGTGCCGATGTGATCGGCACCTATATGACCAACTCGCAGGACCTTGGCATTTTCGCCAAGCAACTGCGCCAACTGGGTGTAACCGCGACCTGGGTGGGATCGCCGTCGATTGTCACCGACACGGCAATGAAGCTTGCGGGCGATTCACTGCACGGCACCTATGGCATCGCCGATTTCAATCCGGATGCCAATGCCGAAGCCAAAATCTTCGCGACGGCCTACCGCGCCAAGTACAATCTGGAACCGGACGTCTATTCGAGCTGGGCCTACGACGCTGTGCACGTCATCGCTGCGGCCATCAATGCCGCGAAGAGTACCAAAGCCGACGACATTCGCAAGGCCGTACTCGGGCTGAGGGGCTGGAAGGGCGTCGAGGGCAAGTATACGTTTGACGAAAACGGCGACGGCCTGCGCGGTTACAACATCGTCAAAAACGAAGGCGGCAAGGTCAAGTTCGTCGAACACATCAACGTCGAAAAATAAGCGCACCTGCACCACGCCCGCCGGCATCAGGGGTGGCGGCGGTCAGATGAACAAGGGGACCATGCGCCGTGGATGCGCTAGCCAATAATTTCCAGGTGTTGTTCCAGGGCCTCGCGCTCGGCAGCATCTATGCGCTGGTCGCGCTGGGCTTCGTGCTCATCATCCGCGCCACCAACGTGGTGAACTTCGCTCAGGGCGATTTCGCCATGTTGGGCGCCTACATGATGGTCGCCTTCCTGGTCGGCCTCGGCCTGCCTTACTGGTTGTCGTTCCTGCTCGCACTAGTCGGCATGGGCGTGTTCGGCCTCGTCTTCAACTACGGGGTGTACTACCCGCTGCGGCATCGCGGCTTCCTGCCGGTGATCATCTCCACCCTCGGCGCATCGATTTTCCTGCAGAACAGCGTGCTGGCGCTTTTCGGCGCGCAGCCAAAGCGCCTCGACAATGTGATCGCCGGCGGCATTCAGATCGGTTCCGTGTTTCTCGACAGCCAGTACCTTGTCATTCTCGCGGTGACCATGGTGATGGTCGCATTCCAGTATTTCTTTTTCGAGCACACCATGCTGGGCAAGAAGCTGCAGGCCACGTCGCAGGACAAGGACATGGCGCGCCTGCTCGGCATTCCGGTGGCGCTGATGATCGCGATTACCTTCGTTTACAGTTCCGCTCTCGGCGGACTGGCCGGCGTGCTGGTGGGCCCGGTCTTGTTCGTGTCGATCGGCATGGGTTCGATCATCGCGCTGAAGGCATTCGCCGCGACCATCATCGGCGGCTTCGGCGACGTCAAGGGCGCCATCGTCGGCGGCCTCTTCATTGGCGTGATCGAAAGCTTCGCGGCTTTCTACATATCGGTTCCTTATAAGGACGCCTACGCCTTCATGATGCTGTTCCTGGTGCTGGTGTTCCGGCCGCAAGGCTTCTTCGGGGAAAGGGTTTCCGAGAAAGCATGAGCACGCAAACCCTCGAAGCGCCGCGCGCGCGTCGTCTGTCGCCCTGGCCATTCATGGTTTTTGCGATCGCCGTCGCCGTGCCGCTGCTGCCTTACTTCACCAATGTCAGCCACTTCGTGCTCTCGATGTTCATGCAGGCGACGACCTACGCGATCGCGGTGCTCGGCATGGTTGTGGTACTCGGCTACACCGGACAGATCAATCTCGCGCAGGCCGCGTTCTTTGGATTCGGCGCCTATGGCGTCGCGCTCGGGACAGTAAGCTACGGCTTGTCGTTCTGGATCTCGCTGGCAATCGGCATCGGCGTCGCCGGCATCGCCGGTGGCATTCTGGGTCTGACTACGCTGCGCCTGGGAGGCCATTACCTGGCGATGATCACCATCAGCTTCCAGCAGATTTTCGATCTCGTTGCCGTCAACTGGATAGAAGTAACGCACGGACCCGACGGCGTTGCCGGCATTGGACGGCCGTCGCTGTTCGGCTACGAGCTCTCTGACGATCGAGCGTATCTGCTGCTGTGTTCAGTGGTGCTGTATGCGATGATGGCCGCAGTTTGGTATTTGCCGCAGACACGGCTTGGTCGCGCGATGCGGGGCGTGCGCGAAAACGAACTCGCCGCAGAAGTCGTCGGCGTGCATACGCTGAGAACGAAGGTTGTCGCGTTCACCTTGTGCGCCGCACTTGGCGGCGTCGGCGGCGGCCTTTACGCGGGCGGCTTCGCCTATATCAGTCCGGACAATTTCAACTTCCAGCGGGCCGTGGAGTTCCTGTCGATGGTGCTGCTGGGCGGCGCGCAGTCGCCGTTCGGCGGCGTCCTCGGAACCACGCTGCTGATCCTGTTGCCCGAATGGTTGAAGGAGATGCCTCCCAGCCTCCAATTCATCAAGGATGTGTACCTTGTCATCTACGGCCTGTCTGTGATTCTGATCATGGTGTTCATGCCGGAAGGAATATGGGGGCTGCTGCGCCGGAGCTGGATGAAATTCAAGGTCGCAGTGCCGATCGTTACTTCCGGCATCGAGCCGTTGAATCTCGATATCGCTGTGACGGAGACGACACCTTTGCTCAAACTCGAAGGCTTGCAGAAATTCTTCGGCGGGCTGCGCGCGGTTGACGGCATCGATCTGGAAATCTCCCGCGGCACGGTTCACGCGCTAATCGGGCCCAATGGTTCCGGCAAGACCACCACGTTGAATGTTGTCAACGGCATATATAAACCGACCGGCGGGCGCATCATTATCGACGGCAACGACGTCACCCTTAAGTCGCCGCACGAGCGTGCGGCACACGGTTTGGGCCGCACTTTCCAGAACATCCGTCTGTTCCCGAGTATGTCCGCGCTGGAAAACGTGATCGTCGGCGCGCAGCGCGACAACAATCCCATCGAGCCGGGCGGGAGGGCTTTGCGTGCCCGCGCGATGTCGGCCTTGCAGTTCGTCGGACTTGCAGACAAGGCTGACGCTATTGTGCGCAGCCTGCCTTACGGTCACCAGCGGCTGGTGGAGATTGCCCGCGCGCTGGCCGGGCATCCCAAGCTGCTGCTGCTCGACGAACCGGCGGCCGGTTTAAACCAGACCGAGAAAATGGAGTTAGTGGAGTTGCTGAAGAAATTGCGCAGCGGTCATGGCCTGACCGTTTTCCTGATCGATCACGACATGGGACTGGTGGAAAAAGTCTCGGATCGCATCACCGTGCTCAACTTCGGCAAGAAGATTGCGGAAGGCACGCCGCAGGAAGTGCTACGGCACCCGGATGTGATTGCCGCGTATCTGGGAGACAGCAATGCCGCTGCTTGAGCTGAAGAACGTCGCCAGTTACTACGGCAGCGTGCAGGCGCTCAAGAGCGTGAGCCTGCGCGTCGAGCAGGGCGAAGTGGTCACGCTGCTCGGCGCCAACGGCGCCGGAAAAAGCACGAC
>JANMYN010000822.1:0-2104 GCA_031382195.1 Betaproteobacteria bacterium | reverse complement strand
CAAGATCCTCGCGTCAGGCCTGTCCATCGCCCAGCTGGTCTCCACGGCCTGGGCGTCGGCGTCCAGCTTCCGCAGCACCGACAAGCGAGGCGGCGCCAATGGGGCGCGCATTCGCCTCGCGCCGCAAAAGGATTGGGAAGTCAACCGGCCGGCCGAGCTGGCGAAGGTCCTTCAGACGCTGGAGGCGATCCAGAAGGATTTCAACGGCGCGCAGTCCGGTGGGAAGAAGGTCTCGCTTGCTGACCTGATCGTTCTGGGCGGCTGCGCGGCCGTCGAGGCAGCTGCGAAGAAGGCCGGCCACGACGTGAAGGTTCCCTTCTCGCCGGGGCGCATGGACGCGTCGCAGGAGCAGACCGATGTGGATTCGTTCGCCGTACTGGAGCCGACCGCAGACGGGTTCCGCAACTACCTGCGCAAGGGACACGCGGGAGCCGCGGCCGAGTTGCTTGTGGATCGGGCAAACCTGCTGACGCTGACCGCTCCCGAGATGACGGTGCTGGTCGGCGGCCTGCGCGCCCTGAATGCAAACTTCGGGCAGTCCAAACACGGTGTTTTCACCAAGCGGCCCGAAACTTTGACCAATGATTTCTTCGTGAACCTCCTCGACATGAACACGAAGTGGCAGAAGTCAGCAACATCTGAAGACGTGTTGGAGGGGCGCGATCGGGCGACTGGCGAGCTCAAGTGGACGGGCTCCGTCGTTGATCTCGTCTTCGGTTCGAACTCCCAGCTCCGCGCCATCGCGGAAGTCTATGCGTGCAGCGACTCGCAGCAGGCGTTCGTGCGTGACTTTGTGGCGGCATGGAACAAGGTGATGAACCTTGACCGCTACGACCTCGCGTGATGTCAGAGGAAAGGTCTTATACCGCTCAGCCTCTACCTGACCCGAAATAACTCGAGGGCAGGTCGATGCTGAGCGAACCCTGCGGCTTCCTGTTGGCATTGGGAATGTTGGACTGCTGGGACAATGCGTGCAGTGAAACGCTGTTCGGCTCGCTCAAGGTCGAGCGGCTATACGGCACGGGGTTCGTCACATGCCGCCGTACCAGAGACGAGGTCATCGACACGCTGGCCTGGTACAACAGCCGCAAGCTGCATTCGACACCGGGTTACACGAGCCCAATGCAACACGAACAACGCTGGCTCGCGGATCAACCGAAAACAGCGAACTTGTGAGCTCGGTTATGGGATTCACATTTCAAGGGCGGGGTCAGTTGCTGATCGACAATATTGTTGCCCTCATTCGATCCCAGCCCCGCGCTATCCAGGTGCCCCAGATCGGGCCTTTTCTCAAGGCCGATCCCGCCTGGGCAATGGTGTAGCGAAGGGGCTGGGCATCGACGCAAGAGCGTCGAATCTGCAGGCAACCTGATGACAGGCAACGAGCGAGGCGACAGCCTCGCTCGATTTTTCTTGATCAGGGGTCGGCGCGCGGACACCGCTCGAAACCGTTCACGCCTGACCGGCAAAGCGCAGAGGCGAAATCAGATCTTTAATGTCTTCTTCAGCTCGGGCGGATTGACGAAGGTTTTCAGGAAACTTTCGTCGTTGCCGCTGCCATACTTCAACCCGGCTGCCTTGATTGCCGAGTCCGGCACTTTTTCCAGTGGCGTGTAGAACGGGTGATGGTGTTGGATGTAGGGATTGTTGCGCGCAGCGAGGCCGTAGACGCTGTCACCAGGATGGTTCCAGAGCACCATTTTTGTCGCCAGCCCTTGCGCATCGTTGCGGTTATAGAGATTGCCTCGCACCTGTGGATCAGTTTCCATCGCCTTCTGCAGCAGAAGCGCTTCGTCGGGATCGAACAGACCGCGCACCAGGACAAATCCATCGCGGTCATAAGCGGCTCGTTGGTCGGGCGTCAATACCGGGTATTCCATCTGTGCTCCATATTCTGATGTCGTCGGCGCTGATTCCACAGTTCGATTCGCGCCAGAAAATTTTAACAGGGCGTCGTCAGGCTTGCCAACCGGGACTCCGTCTGCATCAGGTCTCGTTTCATGCAGGCAGGTCGAGCGCGACGCGGTCGCAATATCCGGAGAGCCAGACTGTGAAAGCATTCGATCCCAAATAAACCACTGGCGCTTCCATGCCGGCGCTTCCA
>JANMYN010000734.1:0-4500 GCA_031382195.1 Betaproteobacteria bacterium | reverse complement strand
ACATCCTGATCCCGAACCTGTATCGCCTGGCCGATAAGGACTACGGCAACCGTCACCAGTACTATGTAGACGGCTCGCCGACTGTCGGGGACATCTACGATCCGGTCGCCGCGAAGTGGAAAACCATCCTGGTCGGTGGTCTCGCCAGTGGCGGAAGGGGCTACTACGCTCTCGATGTCACTGACCCGGCTACGCCCATCGGACTGTGGGAATTCAATGTCAGGGCCACGGCGAGTTGCCCGAGCGCAGTCACGCTCGGCGCCAGCACCGACGACTGCGACCTTGGCCTGTCCTATGGCAATCCGATCATCACCAAGCTCGGCGACGGCACCTGGGTCGTGGTCGTAACTTCCGGCTACAACAATGTCAGCCCGGGCGACGGCAAAGGCTACGTCTATGTGCTGAACCCGATGACCGGGGTGATCCGGAAGAAGATCCAGGCCGCCAATGCCGGCCAGTTCCTGAATCCGGGCACCACCACCACCCCGCTCGGCCTGGCGAGGCTCAACAACTGGGTGGACGATACCTTCGTCGACAATACGACGCTGCGGGTTTACGGCGGCGATCTGCAGGGTTACTTGTGGCGCTTCAACCTGGATACCAGCACCGCCTATGCGATCGTGCGCTACACGGACCCGGTAGGGGTAGCACAACCTGTGACGACGAAACCGGAGCTGGGCGACGCGAGTGGGGTGCCGCTCCTTCTCGTCGGAACCGGGCGCTATCTTGGCAACAGCGATCTGCCCTCGACCCAGGTTCAGTCGATCTACGGCATCAAGGATGCAACCAGCGGTGTTGCCCCGGCTTCGCCGATCAACGTGCGCGGCGCAACGGTTGTGGCGCAAACGCTCACGGACACGACGACCGGGACCGGCGCGGGAACCCGCACGGCGACCTCGAATGCTGTCGACCTTGCGACCAAAAACGGATGGAGAGCCGATCTTCCGAACAGCGGAGAGCGGGTCAACGTCGATCCGAAGCTGCAACTGGGCACGCTGATCGTGGGCTCGAACATCCCGTCCTCCAGCGCCTGCACTTCCGGCGGAAGGTCGTACCTGAATTTCCTCGACTACAAGACCGGCGGATACATCCAGTCCTCGGGCAACACGCTCGCGGGCGTGCTGGTCGGAAATTCACTGGTAGTCGGTATCAGTGTCGTGCGCCTGCCGAATAACAAGACGGTCGCGATCGTAACCACGTCAGACAACAAGTACCCCAACCTGGCGCCGCCATTCTCCTCACCCAGCCCGACGGGCCGGCGGAGTTCCTGGCGAGAGCTGCAGTAACAAGCGCAGCACGGCAACAAAAAAAACGGCTCGCATTGCGAGCCGTTTTTCTTTTCTGACCATTCGCACGCTACAGCAGCAGCGCCCTGGGCAACGGAAAGGTTACCCGTTCCGAGATCCCGTCCAGTTCTTTGACCGTTCCAGCACCCAATGATTTCAGGCGGGAGATGACCGCCTGCACAAGCACTTCGGGTGCGGAGGCACCGGCAGTGACCCCTATCGTTTTCTTTCCGGCCACCCACTGCGGGTCGAGATCTTCCGCGTTGTCGAGCATATAGGCAGGCACACCGAGATTGGATGCGACCTCGCGCAGCCGGTTTGAGTTGGAACTGTTCGGCGAACCGACCACGATCAAAACGTCGCATTGCTTCGCGAGCGCCTTGACCGCATCCTGGCGGTTCTGCGTGGCATAGCAGATATCGTCTTTCTTGGGCCCGATTATCGCGGGAAAGCGGCGCTTTAACGCCTCGGTGATGGAACGCGCATCATCCACCGACAACGTCGTCTGGGTCACGAACGCGAGATTATCCGGATCCTTGACAATGAGGCGTTCGACATCCTCGATGGATTCCACCAGATACATGCCGCTGCGGACCTGCATCACGCCCGCAATTTGACCCGCGCCCGCTACCTGACCCACGCCATCCACCTGACCCATGGTGCCTTCCACTTCCGGATGGCCGGCATGGCCGATCATTACGATTTCGCGCTTTCCGTCATGCATCTTGGCGACCTCGACGTGCACTTTGGTGACCAGCGGGCAGGTGGCGTCGAATACGTTCAGATTGCGCTTTGCGGCGTCGCGACGAACCGCCTGCGACACGCCATGCGCGCTGAATACCACTGTTGCGCCTTCCGGTATCTCGGCAAGATCCTCCACGAACACCGCCCCCTTGGCGCGCAGGTCATCGACCACATATTTGTTGTGGACCACCTCGTGGAGCACATAGATCGGCGCGCCGTGCAACTGGAGTGAGCTTTCGACGATTTCAATGGCACGATCAACGCCGGCGCAAAAACCGCGGGGATTTGCTAGCAGAACTTCCATGATTTAAGCAGATTGATTGAGGCCGGAATTATACGCCGCGGCGTTGCGTCCAACGATTGCCGTTGGCGTCTATAGACTGCCTTGAGCAAAGCGTTCTTCGCGCCACGGGTCGGCCTCGTTGTGATTGCCGCGCACTTCCCAGAAACCTGGCCGGTCGTCTTCATGAAATTCGATGCCGGTCAGCCATTTTGCGCCCTTCCATGCGTAGCGTTTCGCCACGATCAGGCGCACCGGGCCGCCATGCTCCGGCGGCAGTGGCTTGCCGAACACGCTGTGCCCCAGAATCACGTCGTCGTCGAGCAGCGCTTGGAGCGGCAGATTGGTGGTGTACTCGTCCGCACCATGCAGCGTCACGAATCCCGCTTTGTCCAGCGCACAAATGCATTCTCAGCGCAGAGGTGCAGTTTTTTACCGTCACGAAGTTTTGACACGGGAGCGGCGGAAACTATCCCAGATCAGCAGCGCTGCGCCGACGGTGATGCAGGAATCCGCCAGGTTAAATGCAGGCCATGGATCGAGCAACCTGGGGCCGCCGGGCCAGCGCACCAGCACGAAATCCACCACCGCGCCAGTCACCACGCGATCGATGAGATTACCCACGGCGCCGCCGAGAACCAGTGCGAGGGTAAAACACAGAAAGCGGTCGGTCCGATGTTTGATCATCATATAGATGATCAGGACCGATGCAATCAGCGCAATGGTCAGGAAAAAATAACGTTGCCAGCCCGAGCCCGAAGCGAGAAAGCTGAACGCGGCGCCGGAGTTGTAGGCCAGTACCAGCGTCACCACCGGCGGCAACACGTCGATCGACTGCCCGGGAAGCAACGCGCTCTGGATCACGACTTTCGTAATCTGATCGAGTACCACCAGCAATGCGCTGAGACCAAGCCAGCCCCACAGGCTACGCATGGATGCGCCGCTCGCCGGCCCCGTAAAGATTTTCCGTGCAGCGTGCGCAGATTTGCGCATGGGCGGGATCCGAGCCAACGTCCGAGCGATAGTGCCAGCAGCGCTCGCATTTCGTGTGCAGGCTCGGCTTGACGATGATGTTATGCGCGTCATGCACGACATTCGCCTGCGATGTCACGAATACAAAGCGCAGATCGTCTCCCAGAGACTTCAGTAATCCGAACCTGTCTCCAGCTGCATGCACCTCTACCTCGGCCTGAAGTGAGGACCCGATTTTCCCCGCTGCCCGCAATGCCTCGATTTCTTTCTGCACTTCGGAGCGGGCCGCGCGAATCTCGTCCCAGCGCTCGCAGAGATCTCCTCCTGCGTCGGGAAACTGGTGCCAGGTGTACAGCAGCACGCTATCCTTTTCATTGCGCGTGAAAATCGGCCAGGCTTCGTCCGCGGTAAACGACAGCACGGGCGCCATCAGCCGCAGCAGGCTGTGCGTGATATGGTACAGCGCGCTCTGCGCGGAACGGCGCGCCCTGGAATCCTTGGCTGACGTATAAAGCCGGTCCTTGAGGATGTCCAGATAGAATCCGCCCAGATCTTCGGAACAGAACGCCTGCAATTTTTGCATGACGTAGTGGAATTCAAACCGGTCATAGTCCTTGAGCACCTGGCGCTGCAGGCGTTCCGCCATCTGCAGCGCATAGCGATCGATTTCGACCCATTCCGGCACCGGCAATTCATGTGCCTTCGGCTCGAAGTCATCCAGGTTGGCCAGCAGGAAACGCAAGGTGTTGCGAATGCGCCGGTAGGACTCGACGACGCGCTTCAGGATTTCGTCGGACAGGGATAGTTCCCCCGAATAGTCTGTCGAGGCGATCCAGAGGCGCAAAACGTCGGCGCCGAGCGTATCCATGACTTTTTGCGGTGCGATGACGTTGCCGAGCGATTTCGACATCTTGCGGCCCTGGCCGTCGACGACGAAGCCGTGGGTCAGCAGTGCCTTGAACGGCGCCTGTGCATCGATCGCGCAACCGGATAGCAGCGATGACTGGAACCAGCCGCGATGCTGGTCGGAACCTTCGAGATATAAATCGGCCGGTTTGGCCAATTCCTCTCGTCTCTGCAATACGGACATATGGGTCGTGCCGGAATCGAACCAGACGTCCAGCGTGTCGGGCACCTTTCGGTACATCGCTGCGTCAGCGCCCAGCAACTCTTCCGTTTCGAGCGAGAACCATCCTTCGATGCCCTCCTGTTCCACGC
>JANMYN010000726.1:0-3696 GCA_031382195.1 Betaproteobacteria bacterium | reverse complement strand
TGCGCGTCCAGTCGGCGACATAGACATCCGCGTCCAACGTATGCGTGAGTTCGCGGGCGACGCGCGGCGCCGCAAATAGATCTTTCAGCTTCAGGCGCACGCCAGAAACCTTGTCTTCCATGCGATAGAGTTTGCGGGCGTCGTCGAGATGAATCAGTGCCAGCCCGGCATCGTACTCGTACATGCCGACTTCGAAGATGCCGACGACGTCGAATTGCTTGAGTCGGGGCATGATCCCGGCGGGTGTCACCTGTCCCTGTGGCGCGATCACCACAATCTTGTCGCCGGTGCGGGCGCCGATGCTCAGCGCCAATTCGCTGCCGAGCACGATGCCGAATCGGCCGGGTTGCAGCGCGCCCAGGTGGCCGGATTTCATATGCGTGCCAATGTCGGCAACCTTGTCCTCCTCGGCGGGCAATATGCCGCGCACAATGCTGCCTTGTACCGTCTGCCGGTTGGAGATCAGCGCCTGCGCCATCACATAAGGCGCCGCTGCGAGCACCTCTTTGTTCGCCATCGTCTGCGACGCGACATGTTGCCAGTCCTTGAGACCGCCGGACATACCGGTAATCTGTACATGCGAAGCGACTCCCAGAATGCGCGCGCGCAATTCCTTCTGGAAGCCGTTCATAACCGACAGCACCACGATCAGCGCCGCGACGCCCAGGGCTATGCCGAGCATCGAGGTGACGGAAATGAAGGAGATGAAATGGTTGCGCCGCTTGGCTCGCGTATAGCGCAGCCCAACGAACAATTCGTACGGCGTCAGCATGGTTGGATGATTTTAAGGCGTGGATTTTCCGAAAGCGATGCGCAGTCTGCCACATTCCGCAGGCGATGACTAAGCCCGGGTTGTTATGCGCGCGTTTCAGCAGGCCAGGAAAATGCCACGTGCTAAACTCAAAGCCGATTTCCGCGCCGAATCCGTGCATACCGTTACCCTGTTCATTCCCGCCCTGTTCTGGCCCCACGCCGGTACGGATTACGATCCGCCGACTGTTCCCGTGTTGCGGGAATTGATCGGTCGCAGCGACGCCAGGGAATCGCCCTGCGATGACGAACAGAGTTGGCTATGCCGGCAATTCGGGGTGCCGCAGCAGGCCGACTGGCCGAGTGCACCGATCGCATTGTTAGGCACGGGACTGCCACCGGGGACGGACTTCTGGCTGAGCGCCGATCCGGTGCATCTGCAGGTAAATCGCGATCAGTTAATTCTTCTGGCTCCGGAAGCCTTGTCGATCACCAGTGCCGAGGCCGGTTCGCTCTGTGCTGCGCTCAATCGCCATTTCGTCACGGATGGCTTCATCTTCGTTGCTCCGCATCCGCATCGCTGGTACCTGAAGACCGCTGTACCCGCGCGCATTCACACCAGCGGCCTGACGCGAGCCGCCGGCCAGGATGTCGACCGCATGTTGCCGCAAGGCGAGGACCGTCTGGCCTGGCACCGAATATTCAACGAAGTCCAGATGGTGCTGCACGAGCATCCGATCAACGAGGAACGCGAGCGGCGCGGCGCCTTGCCGATCAATAGCCTCTGGTTTTCCGGTGGCGGGATACTTCCGCGTGCTCGCACGTCATTTCAAGCCGTGGTGGGCAGCAGCGCACTGGCGCGTGGAATGTCGAAGCTCACGGAAATTCCCTTTACGGCGACCGAAAAAGGCATCGCGGCGAATGGCGCGAGTGCTGTCTTGATCGAGCTGTGCGACGCGGCAACAGCGTCGCTATGCCTCGATCCCGTCGCTTGGAAGCATGCGCTCGAAGTTCTGGAGCAACACTGGATTAAACCCATCTCAGGGATGCTAAAAAATGGACGCATCCGCCAGATCGTGATTGCGACCGTCGCCGACGGCCGCAGCTACGAGTGGACGATTTGCCGCACAAACTTATGGCGCTGGTGGAGGCCCGCCGCGTCGATGGTCATTTCTGCACGCAATTCATGACGAATTCCACCCGCATCCTCGAGCGCGAGGTGCCGCCGGCAGCCTTTGAGAAACTGCGTGCGAGCGGTCTGCATCCAGTGCTGGCAAAAATCTACGCCTCTCGCGGCGTGCTCGAAGCCGCACACCTCGTCAGGTCGCTGGGCGCATTGTTGCCGTTCGACCAACTGCTCCATTGCGCGACCATGGCAAATTTTCTGGCCGATGCCATTGCCACCGAAAAGCGCATTCTCATCGTTGCCGATTACGACGCGGATGGTGCCACGGCCTGCGCGGTCGGCATGCTGGGCCTGCAAAGTTTCGGCGCGAAGGTCGAATATCTGGTGCCGAACCGGTTCGAGTACGGCTACGGGCTCACTCCGGAAATCGTGAATCTGGCCGCTGGCCGGAAACCGGATTTCCTGATCACGGTGGACAACGGTATCGCCAGCATCGAAGGCGTTGACGAGGCGGCGAGACTCGGCATCCAGGTGCTAATTACCGATCATCATCTTCCAGGCGCGCAACTGCCTGCCGCGGCCTGCATCGTCAATCCCAACCAGCGCGGGTGCGTTTTCCCCAGTAAGCATCTGGCCGGGGTTGGCGTGATGTTCTATGTACTCGTCGCCCTGCGCGCAGAATTGCGGCGGCGAGACTGGTTCAGCCGGCGCAAGGAGCCCAACCTTGCGGAATTGCTCGACCTCGTTGCCCTCGGCACCGTTGCCGATGTGGTACGCCTCGATGACAACAATCGCATCCTGGTCGACCAGGGTTTGCGGCGCATCCGCGCGCGAGGCGCCCGACCTGGCATCGATGCGTTGCTCCGTCTCGCCGGACGTGATCCGTCGCGGGTATCCACCCATGACCTGGGCTTCGTGGTCGGACCGCGGTTGAACGCCGCCGGACGGCTCACCGACATGTCGGTCGGCATCGAATGCCTGTTGACGCAGGATCCGACCCGGGCTGCCGAACTGGCGAAGCAACTCGAGTCGCTCAACCGCGAACGCCGCGATATCGAGGCCGGCATGCAGGTAACGGCGCTGGCACTGCTGGACAAGATCGAGGTGGCCGACACCTGCAGCCTGAGCCTTTACGATGAAACCTGGCATCAGGGTGTAATCGGCATTCTCGCGGCACGCCTGCGCGAGCGCTTTCACCGGCCCGCCATTGCCTTCGCGCCTGCCGACAACGGCGAAGTGAAAGGCTCGGGGCGGTCCATTCCAGGACTGCATCTGCGCGATGCGCTCGACTTGGTAACCAAGCGCCATCCAGGGCTGATTCTGCGTTTTGGCGGACATGCCGCCGCGGCAGGACTGACCCTACGGCGCGGCGATGTAGACGCATTCACCGTGGCATTCGAGGAAGTCGTGCGCGAACTCGTCGATCCCGGTGACCTGGAACGCCTGATCGAAACCGACGGCAGCCTGCTGGCCGCGGACATCGATTTGGCCCTCGCCGAAGCGCTCGAGAGCGGGATCTGGGGTCAGGGATTTCTGGCGCCCGTTTTTTGCGACGAGTACGAAATCGCCGAACAGCGCGTCGTCGGCGGCCGGCACCTGAAGCTGAGGCTGCGCGCGCCGGATTCAGCGCGGACATTTGGCGCCATTCTATTCGGACACGATGACCCGCTGCCAGCACGCATCCGCGCGGTTTACCGGGTCCAGGTCAACGAGTTCAACGCGACCCGATCGGTACAGTTGCTCGTTCAACACTGGCAGCCCGTCTCCTGAATCCGGGCGCGGAAGCTGGGGTCGGCCGGACGACATCGGTTAGAATGTCG
>JANMYN010000721.1:0-2107 GCA_031382195.1 Betaproteobacteria bacterium | reverse complement strand
CCGAAACCTGGAACGTGTTGAACTCTTCGCCTTTCGTGACTGTGGCGCCGAATTTGCCGGCCCAGTCCGCTAGTTTTGCATTGCTTGGCACCTGGAAGCCGAGGTGCAGTTCCGGCGCCCGCTTCACCGGTTCGCCCGGCTTGAACACGAGGAGCACGCCCGGGCCGCGCGCCTTGTTGCCATCGGCTCTCAGGCCGAAAGTCTGGGCGTACCAGCGCACCAGGCCTTCCGGATCGCGTGCGGGAATGTTGAGATGGTTGAGCTGGAAATCGGACATACAAATTCTCCTGAATTGGCCAGTTTGATAGTGCCCAATCATATTCCTTCGCGATATTCAACGCCACCTTCAAACCAGGCCGCTGTGCAGGCGCCGAAAAGCTACTCGCGAGCGTTGTGCAAAGATCTCTTCCAGTTGCTGCACCCCGAAATTGAGAGCACGGACGTAGTTGTTGACCTCGCGTACGCTGTCGCGGCCATCTCCTCCGTTTTCGATCTGGGCGACAAGCGACGAGCTGTATTCGAGGGCGGGCGGCAGTGGATCGGGGATCAATGCCCAATTGTCGTTGATCGTTGTGATCAGTTTGCCGGAGCGCTTGTCGGAAAGTCTTCGGCCTGCATAGGTCAGGTTTAGGAGGCCTGTCTTTCCTTAATAACGTGCTAACTAAAGCAAGCTTGCCTACCCCGCGCCCTATAGTAAAGTTGCAAGCACTTTTCTTTACTCAAGACGGGATTAAAGGCACCCTCGATCTATTGCGCGGTCCAGCCGCCGTCGACCAGCAGATGAGTTCCGGTAATCATCGAGGCCGCCGGCGAGGCAAGATAGACCGCAGCCGCCATGATGTCCCCCACCTTGCACAAGTTTCCCATCGGGATACGCGAAGTAATGAACTCGCGTTTCTCTGGCGTATCAACGATCCTTCGCACCAGTGGAGTGTCCACGAACGTCGGGCCGATGCTGTTGACACGGATGCCGAGCGGTGCGAGTTCCACCGCCATGGCTTTCGTCAGGCCTTCGACAGCATGCTTGGTCATGCAGTAGACGGTGCGATTGGGCGACCCGACGTGGCCCATCTGCGACGATATATTGAGGACCACTCCGCCAATGGCCTTCCGTGCCGCATCTTGCAGCATCTTCTTCACCGCCGCCTGCGCAACCACGAAATAGGAGCGCACGTTGAGGTCGAGCATGGTGTCCAGATGCTCGTCGGAGACACTGGTGAACGGTTCGGGGAAATTCGTGCCAGCGTTGTTGACGAGGATGTCGAGGCGCGGCAGCGCCGCAATGGCCTTGCGGATGGACTCGTCATCGGTGACATCACACGCGGTCACGCTGGACCGGCCGCCGCCAGACTCGATCTGGCCTGAAATCTCATCGAGGTGCACCCTGGTGCGACCGACAAGAATCACATCAGCCCCGACTTCGGCGAACCCTGTAGCAATTGCTGCGCCGAGGCCTCGCCCTGCGCCCGTCACCAAGGCGACCTTTCCGTCAAGGCGGAAGCTCGGCAACTTCAGAACGTCTGGCATGATGAAACGGCTGCTCCGATGCGGAAAGTCGATGCGGGTCGGATGATTCCCAGGTCCCGGCCTCGCCGCATGATACCTACTTTCACATGGTGACGGCCGGTGTTGCGGGCGACGCCTACATACTGCGCCGGTACTGACCGCCGACCTCGAACAACGCGTCGGTGATCTGGCCCAGCGAGCAGACGCGCACCGCGTTCACCAGTTCGGCAAACACGTTGCCGTTGTCGATCACGGTCTGGCGCAACTTCGCCAGTGCGGCCGGCGTTTCCTTGGCATTGCGTGCCTGGAATTCGCGCAGGCGGCGGATCTGGCCCTGCTTTTCCTCTTCGGTCGAACGCTGCAGTGGAATGCTGCCGCCGGCCTCTGTTGCGTCCGGATTGCGGAAGGTGTTCACACCGATGATCGGATAGGAGCCGTCGTGCTTCTTGTGCTCGTAGACCATCGACTCTTCCTGGATCTTGCCGCGCTGGTAGCCGGTTTCCATGGCACCGAGCACGCCGCCGCGTTCGGAAATGCGCTCGAACTCCTGCAGCACCGCTTCTTCGACCAAGTCGGTCAGTTCGTCAATGATGAACGATCC
>JANMYN010000708.1:0-1740 GCA_031382195.1 Betaproteobacteria bacterium | reverse complement strand
CCAATTGGTCAGCCCGATACGCAGCGCTTCTTCGGCGCTCACGCGATCCGACAGGAAATACAGTTCGCGCGCCTTGGCGGTGCCGACAAGCTGGGACATGAAGAACGTGCCGCCGTAATCACCCGAAAATCCGACCCGGCCGAACGCCGTCGTCATGATGGCGTCCGACGCCATGATGCGCAAGTCGCAGGACAGCGCGAGCGACAGCCCCGCACCCGCGGCGGGCCCGGGGAGCGCAGCGATGGTGGGCTTGGGAATGCTGTAGAGTTTTCCCGCGGTGGCGCGCTGGTTGATCCGCTGGCGATGAATCGCCGCATCGATCGTATTCTGACCGACCGTGCCATCGCCGCGCTGCGCCATGGCCTTGACATCGCCGCCCGCGCAAAATGCTTTTCCCGCGCCGGTGAGCACGATGCAGCGGACCTCCGGATCGAGTTCAGCATTGCCCAATTGCCCGGCAAGCGCCGCCACCATTGCGCTGGACATTGCGTTGCGAGCTTTCGGCCGGTTCATGGTTAGTGTGAGTACGCCTTGATCGAGATCCGCCAGAAGATCATCGGTACCGGTTGCGACTGTATTCATCGTTTCTCCCCAATAGGGTTCTTGCGAGTCTTGAAATCGCCCATGTCGCGAAACCCAACGCGGATGCGTCGTACGAAAGCGGGCTCGCATGTGCCCAGTCTTTCATTTTGCCCGGCTCCCGTAAACGGCGACCGGCAAGCCGGCGGCCGTGCGCACCCTTGCTCAAGTGTAGTGCTTCATCCTGTTTGAAACTTATAGGTCTCTGTAGCCGAAAATACTCCTTCCCCCGCACGCAGGGGAGGGAATGTTCCGGTAATTCGAACGCACTACACTTGCAACGGGGTCATGTAATTGCGGCGTGGCAACGGTGCTTGGTCTGTTGCGTAAACGAATAGATCGGCCCCGCATCGGCCGGGTTACTCGACTTGCGCAGGGGCGGGCGGGATCAGAAGACAGAAGACGGAGGACAGAAGACAGAAATGCGGAGTGAGCGAAAGCGACGCGCAGGGTTTTCTGTCCTCTTTCCTCTTTCCTCTGCCTTCTGGCACTGCGATTGACGGCTCGCCGGGCCGGCGATACAGTTCCCGCCGGTGAAAATCGGGATTCGAAATTCCTGTACACGCGATCCTCGAAAGTGAAAGCGAAAACAGCATGGCCATCCGGCTGTTGGACGCGTCCGACGACGAAGAAATTTTCGTCATCCAGATTGCGGGCACGCCATGGCAATTAAGGCCCTCACCTTCGACACCGGCGGCACCATCCTCGACTGGCACCGCGGCATCAGCGGCGCATTCGCCGCCGCCGGTGCGGCGCGCGGCCTGAATGCCGACTGGGCGGCGGTCACCAACGAATACCGCCGCCGCTCGCTGAAGGGCATCGTCAATGCCGAGCACCCTTCCTACAACTTCGACGACGTGCACCGCGCCAAGCTCGATGATGTGATTGCCGAGTTCAAGCTCGACGCGCTCACCGCCGCCGACCGCGACGCGATCTGGCGCACCTGGCACGCGCTGGACGCCTGGCCCGGCTTCGCCGCCGCGGCGGCGCGGCTGCGCAAGCGCTACGTGGTGGCCTCCTTCACCCTCCTCACCACCGCGCTTGTGGTGGACGTGTCGAAGAAGAACGGCATCGACTGGGACGCGATCATTTCCTGCGAAATGATCGGCGTCTACAAGGTGCGGCCTGAGGCCTTTCGCACCGCCGCTAAATGGCTGCAGC
>JANMYN010000691.1:0-3989 GCA_031382195.1 Betaproteobacteria bacterium | reverse complement strand
CATTATCACCCTTGTGCTCATGGGAAAACTGCTGGAAGCGCGCGCCAAGGGCAAAACATCCAACGCCATTGAGAAACTTCTGCAGTTACAGCCCAGGCAGGCGAGGATTGAACGCAACGGCCAGATTGCAGAAGTGGAGCTGGCCTCGATCGTGGCTGACGACATGGTCATCGTGCGGCCCGGCGAGCGCATTGCCGTTGACGGCGAAGTCGTGGAAGGCGCATCCAGCGTGGATGAAAGCATGCTGACCGGTGAGAGCATGCCACTCGCCAAGCGCGCCGGCGATCGGGTCTACGCGGCGACCCAGAATCAAAGTGGTGTTCTTAAAATTCGGGCCACGGGGGTCGGAACCCGGACCCAGCTGGCGAATATCGTCCGCCTTGTCGAGGAAGCACAGGGTAGCAAGGCGCCGATACAGCGGCTAGCCGATCGCATTTCCGGGATTTTTGTTCCGGTCGTTCTTGCAATCAGCCTGATTACCCTGATCGGGTGGTGGATGGTCGCGGGAGATTTCACGCAAGCGCTGGTCAATGCCGTGGCAGTGCTGGTGATCGCCTGCCCATGCGCACTCGGACTGGCGACGCCGACCGCAATTGCGGTTGGCACGGGCTGTGGCGCGCAATCGGGAATTCTGGTGCGTAGTGCGGAGGCACTCGAACGCGCGGAAAAAATCGGCTTGCTGGTCGTAGACAAGACCGGAACGCTTACGCTCGGCAAGCCTGTCGTCACCACAATCCTCGCCGCGTCGGGCTGCGATGAGACTGAAGTCCTGCGACTTGCCGCCTCTCTGGAACAGTATTCCGAGCATCCGCTGGCCTTCGCGGTCCTCGCGCACAGTCGGACCGCAGGCATTATTCTGCGGCGGGCGACCGATTATGAATCGACAGCCGGATTGGGCGTGCGTGCGCAAATCGACGGACGGCTGCTTTTTCTCGGCTCTCCGCGATTCGTAGCGAGCCAAGACATCACCATCGAAGCAGACGCCGTGCGTCAGCTTACGTATGCCGGCGCAACTGCGATCGTGCTGGCGGATCAACAGCGTGTCATAGGCATGATTGGCATCGCCGACGAAATTCGTCCAGGATCCGCCGCGGCGATGACGAAACTGAAGGCGTTGAAGATCGACGTATTCATGCTGACTGGCGACAACATGGCCACCGCAGCCGCCGTCGCTCAAAAATTGGGCATCGACCAGTT
This sequence comes from Betaproteobacteria bacterium, assembly GCA_031382195.1. Lineage (GTDB taxonomy): Bacteria > Pseudomonadota > Gammaproteobacteria > Burkholderiales > JACQAP01 > JACQAP01. Next base: position 2,792 of record JANMYN010000691.1, on the reverse strand, counting down.
TCGCGCGGAAGTATTGCCGGGCGACAAGGCGGCGGAAGTCGGCCGGCTCAAAAAAAACGGGCGCTTGGTGGCTATGGCCGGGGATGGCATAAATGACGCACCTGCCCTGGCGGCGGCCGATGTGAGTTTCGCCATCGGTGCGGGATCGGATATCGCCATTGAATCGGCGGATATCACGCTGATGCGCAGCGAACTGATGGGTATCGTGGACGCGATCCGCCTGTCCCGTGCGACGCTCGGAAAAATCCGCCAGAACTTGTTCTTCGCGTTTTTTTACAACGTGCTCGGCATTCCCCTGGCTGCACTGGGCATGCTCAATCCCGTGATCGCGGGGGCCGCCATGGCGCTGTCTTCCGTATCGGTGGTCACCAATTCGCTCCTGTTGAAGAAATGGAAGCCCCTCAAACCCTGACCAAGGAAAATTGATGGAAACGACCGTACTGAAAGTCCATGGCATGACCTGCGGCGGATGCGTGCGCAGCGTAACGAATGTACTTAAGACGCTTCCCGGCGTAGCGGCCACGGAGGTATCTCTGGAGAAATCGGAGGCAAAAGTGACGTTCGACCCTGCACTGGCGAATGCTGCCCTGCTGCGCAAAGCGATCGAGGATGCCGGCTATGAAACGCGCTGAGGCACACGGGGCTCACGCCGTTCACCGCACCGACAAGCCGAAATTGCTCAGGCGGCTAAATCGGGTAGAAGGTCAAGTCCGCGGCATCGCCAGGATGATCGAGGAGGATCGATATTGCGTTGACGTGCTCACGCAGGTTGCCGCGGTCCGCTCGGCGCTGGATGCCATGGCGCTGCAGATGCTGCGTGACCACACCCACGGCTGCGTACAGGGGGCAATCCGGTCCGGCCGGGGTGAAGCCGCCATCGATGAGTTGCTGGTCGTCGTGGAAAAATTCGCCCGTTAGGGTAACGGAAGCTGCCGCAAGAGAGTCGGGCCCCTGATCCGGCTGCCCAACGACATTCTCGACATCGAATCATTCACATATGCAATAAAGCGCTTTGCTACGCGTCGGGTCGTGCGATCACCAGAATTTCCACCACCGGCCGCGCTCTCCGAGCTTTACCTTCGTTGCGGGGAAATTGGCGGCCAACGTGCGATTAGCGTCATCGCGCAGATCGTTCAACCCCATCGCATCGTATGCTTTTACCAGTACGGCAAGCGCTCGTTCGATCGCCGGCGCTCGGGGATAGTTGGTCAGGGTAAATTGTGCGCGATTTACCGCTGCAACATATGCGCCCCTGCGCAGATAGTATTCGGCGACATTGACTTCGGCTGAAGCAAGCGCGTTGACCAGGTAATTCATGCGCGCGTGTGCATCCGGAGCATAACGGCTCTGCGAAAAGCGCGTGACCAGTTCACGGAATGCGTCAAATGCCTCCTGTGCTGCGCGTGGATCCCGCTCGGTCATGTCTTTGACGGTCAGGTAACCTAATATGCCCATGTCGTCATTGAAATTGATCCGGCCCTTCAGGTAATAGGCATAATCGACATTCGGATGGTCCGGGTGCATCTTGATAAAGCGATCGCAAGCGGCCAAAGCCTGCGCATTTTCATTGTCCTTCCAGTATGCGAAAGCGCTTTCGATCTGCGCCATCTGCGCATAACGGCCATAGGGATAGCGTGACTCCAGCTTCTCGTAGTAGCCGACCGCTTTTTGGTAGTTCTTGCTGTCGAGTTCTTCGCGCGCGGCGCTGTAAATACGCTCCGGTCCCCAGTTCTTGGTTTCATCGAAGTTGGTGGCACACGCGCCGACCAGCAGCAGTGCGAGAATGGCTAAACTACGTTTCATGTCGGAATCCACAAAAAGTTTGCCGGATTATATAGAAATCCCCTCATCAGACCGGGTTCGTCGTCTCGACGTTCCCGTCAATTGCGCCGGATTGCGGCTCGATCAGGCCTTGGCCCGCCTGCTCCCGGAGTATTCGCGCAACCGCCTGCAGGACTGGATGCGCAGCGGACTCATTACCCTTGACGGAGGTCCGGCATCGGCTAAAGCCAAGGTGTGGGGCGGCGAGACGGTCGTCGTTGCGCCCCAAGCCCTGCCCTCGACCACCCAGCATGCCCCGGAAGAGATTCCGCTCGCTGTGATATTCGAGGACGCGGACATCCTCGTGGTCGACAAGCCGGCCGGCCTGGTCGTCCATCCCGGCAGCGGTAACTGGACCGGCACCCTCCTCAATGCGCTGTTACGCCATGCACCCGCGTTGGCCGGTGTGCCGCGCGCGGGCATCGTGCATCGTCTCGACAAGGATACGAGCGGGCTTCTCGTCGTCGCCAAAAATATTCCAGCGCAGGTCGATTTGGTGCGCCAGTTGCAAGCGCGGTCCGTGACTCGCGATTACGTTGCGGTCGTGCACGGGCTTTTGCCCCGTGAGGGCGCGGTGGACGCGCCCATAGGCCGGCACCCGGTACACCGCACCCGCATGGCCGTCGTCGCCAGGGGAAAACCGGCCAAGACATTTTATTTTCCGGTGGAGCATGGCGTGGGCTGGACGCGACTGCGCTGCCGCCTGGAAACCGGGCGAACGCATCAGATCCGGGTGCATCTTAATTCAATCGGCCATCCCCTTGTCGGCGATCCGGTATATGGCATCAGTCAGCGCAAGAGCACATTGCCGGCGGCTGCCCTGGCGTTCCCCAGGCAGGCCTTGCATGCCGCCAAGCTTGCGCTGAATCATCCCGGTACGGGGGAAGGCTTAGCCTGGGAATCAGCGCTGCCAGCCGACATTTCTGCCCTCATCAATCTCTTGAAAAATGCCAAACCGGCCTGAGGACTGG
>JANMYN010000812.1:0-1524 GCA_031382195.1 Betaproteobacteria bacterium | reverse complement strand
TGTCGAGCGCAGCTCCAAGAGCTTCGCGCCTTGCTGGCGCGCCACAGCTATCGCCCGGTCGAAGCATTGAGTAGCCGCCTCGGTATTCGCCTCGGCTGCCTTGGCCAGCAGCAGGGCTCCACGCACGCGGTGCAACTCGGATTCGGAGGTGCGTTCGCCCGACCACTCCACATGTGCTAGTCCTTCTTCGATGAGCGTCAATCCCGTGTCGAACTCGCCCACCATCCCATGACATTCCGCGAGGACGGCTTGGAAACTGGCATGCACGAGCGCCGCCCCGGCGGCACGTCTGATGGTAAAGCCCTGATGCATGCGCTCGGTGCCCTCATGCATCTTTCCTTCCTGGATCAGCGCCCACCCGTCCACCAGGTAGCCACTGGCCTCCCAGAACATCACACGCTGTTCACGGCAGTACTCGATCGTGCGGTTAGCTAGCTGTCTTGCCGCCACGGGGTCGCGGCGGAACACGGCGAGCCATCCTGCAAGCCCTAGACAGTGCCCTCTGGATTGAGCATGCCCAAGCAGCTGGGCATCTCGCAGCGACTCCGCAAGCGTGGCCTGGCTACGATCTGGGTAGCCCATGGCAAACTCGATGTGGGCCACGTAAGCAAGTCCGACGCAGTGAGCATCAAGGCCAGAGCGTTCTGCCAGCGACTTGGCTTTCGAGACATCCCAGGGAATGAGCGCCTCGCTGAGACAACGCCTCGCGGTTCCGAAATTCCCTTCCCAGTAGCACAAGTCTCCGATCAGCATGTTCATCAGGGCTACGAGCTGGGGGTCTTTGGTTCTCTGCGCCAATGCCAGACCGGCGTCCGCGTCGACGCGCGCCTGCCGCAGCTCTGCACGAACGAAATGGAATGCAAACTTCCCCACGCTCGCGAGCGCTGCGCCTTCGACCTCACCCAGCTTCTCGCACAGCTCGCGCGAGCGCAGCGCTGCCCACTCGACTTCCGGGGTACTGAACCCTCGCGTGGCGATGTACGCCGGGCAAAGTCCGAGCCACAGCGCCAACTCCTGTCGCGGGTCGACGCTAGCCGGCGGCATCACGTTCAACAATTCAAGCCCCTTACTGAAGTGACTGATTGCCTCCAAGTTCGCCGAACGCTGCAGCGCGAGTTGCCCGGCGTGAGTCCAGTACCGTATCGCCTTCTCCAACAGTCCCGCCTCGGTGTAATGATGCGCAACGTATGCCGGCCGTGCTTCAACGTCCTCCGGGAATCGCTCCACCAACGCGTCGGCGCCGCGCTGGTGATAAGGCTGTCGGACGGACTTCAACAGCGACTGATAAGCCGCGTCCTGGATGAGCGCGTGCTTGAAGACATAGGTTGCCTGGGGCGAGACACCACGCTGGTGCAGGAGTTCTGCGTCCACGAGGCGCGACAGTGCAGCCTGCAATGGAGCCTCGTCCACGTCGGACACGGCACGCAGTAGTGCGAAGGGAAACGCGCGCCCCAGCACAGCGGCCAGTTGAGCCACTTCCTTAGCGGCACCCAGCAGGTCCAGGCGCGCCATGAGTGAGTCCTG
>JANMYN010000611.1:0-2587 GCA_031382195.1 Betaproteobacteria bacterium | reverse complement strand
CGTAGAAGCAGGCGATCTGACCGTCGCCGAATTCGCAGATCGCCACACCGTTGTCGACATCGCCACATTCGGCGAGGCCTTTGTGAATGGCGATCGTGCCGGCGGCGTAGACGCGCTTGGCGCCGCCCGCGCCGAGAAACCAGCGCGCGACGTCGATATCGTGAACGCTCATGTCGACCATGGCGCCGCCGCTGGTCGGCGCGAAGCGCACAAAGAATCCGCTCGGATCGTTCTGGTCGGCGGTCTGCGAGCGCACCAGGAAAGGCCGGCCGATCAGACCGGCTTTGACCTTGTCGTGGGCCTCGCGATAGCTCGGGTCGAAGCGGCGCACGAAGCCGATCATGACTTTCTGCTTCGGATACTTCGCGGCCTCCTGTTCCACTTTCAGGCAATCCGGAATATTGAGCGCGAGGGGCTTTTCCGAGAACACATGCTTGCCGGCCTGCAGGCCCTGGATGATCTGGTCTGCATGCAGTGTGGTGGGCGTCACCAGGAACACGGCGTCGAGTCCCGGATGCGCAAGCAGGTCCTTGTAGTCCCGGTACAGGTATTTGACGTTGAGTTTTTCTCTGGCCCATTCGAGCTCGGTAGCGACCGGGCTGCAAGCCGCCACGAGCTGGGCACCCAGTGTCCGATGCGCAAGATTCAGGGCATGGCGCTGCCCCATGCGGCCGATGCCGGCAATGCCGATGCGAAGCTGTGCATTCATCTTGGCTGTCTCCTTAGTACACCAACCTCAAAACACGCTCACCGCAAAGGACGCAAAGCGGCGCACGGACACGTTACCGCGTAGTCGGCCGATTGCGGGGAGTGCGCCGAAGCGCCGCCTCCCGCCCCGGATGGCTACGCCAACGCCGTGTCGGCGGCGCCGAAGGAAGGCAAGAGGAAGAAAAATTTTCGTGTTAAAAACGATCCTTCGCTGATGAATCACGGTAGTAAATATCGGCGATACAGGTCCGGTGAACAGTTACGCGAATTTAATTCCCCGTTTGCTTTTCCTCGTTCTTGTCTTTCCTTCGCTTCCTTTGCGTCCTTTGCGGTGAATACTTTTTGAGACTTAGCACGTACCTAGAGCGTGACGATACGGCTTTCCTGCCAGGAACGCGTCGCGGCGTCGGCGAGTTCCAGTGCCTTGACGCCGTCCTGCAGCGTGGTTCGCACGGACTTACCGTGCGTCAAGGCATCGAAGAAATGCGCGATCTCGAGCGCGTACGCTGCACGATAGCGCTCGAGGAAAAAATGCTCCGGTTTGTCCTGGCTCACGTTGACCGCGGTATGCGAGACGACTTCGGTGGGTTTATGGTTGCCTGCCTGTAACTGCCCCTTGGCGCCCAGCACTTCGAAACGCTGGTCGTAGCCATAGGCAGCGCGGCGCGTGGTGTTGATCTGGCACAGGCGGCCGGTTTTCGTGCGGATGGTTACGGCGGTCGAATCGACATCGCCGGCCTCGCCGATTTCCTTCTGCACCAGGCAACTGCCGGTGGCGTACACGCTCTGCGCTTCGTCGCCGAGTATCCAGCGGAACACGTCGAAGTCGTGGATCAGCATGTCCTTGAAGATGCCGCCCGAGACCTGGATGTAGCTGACCGGCGGCGGCGCCGGATCGCGGCTGGTGATGATCAGCATTTCCGGGTTGCCGATTTCACCGGCATCCAGGCGCTGCTTCAAGGCCGAGAACGTCGGATCGAAGCGGCGCTGAAATCCGATCATGCAGAGCACGCCGGCCTTTGCGACGATGTCGATGCACGACCGGGCCCGATCGAGCGCGAGATCCACCGGCTTTTCGCAGAAAATGGCTTTTCCGGCTTTGGCCGCCCGAATGATCAGCTCCGCGTGCGTGTCGGTGCTGGAAGCGATGACGACGGCTTTCACCGCTGAATCCTTCAATGCTGCCTCGGCATCCGCGACTTTCGCGCCATGGCGTTGCGCCAGTTCACCTGCCGCAGCAGCGCTGACGTCCACCACGTACCTGAGTTTGACGCCGGGTTGCGCCGCCACGTTGGCGCCGTGGATCTTGCCGATGCGCCCGGCACCGAACATCGCCACTTCGATCATGTCTCCTCCCCTTATCATTGTCCGCGTCGATTGCTGCAATGCGGCGCAATCGGTTGGTCATACAGGGTGATGGAGATTGTACGAAGTTTTGATCAGGGTGGAAAATAGAGGTAAGCGGATACCCTCGCGAAGCGTGGAGTACCCTTTTAGGAAAGATCGAAAGTTACCACGAAGGCACGAATACCCTCGCGTAGCGTGGAGTACCCGTTTAGTACACGAAGTGACACGAAGAAATGCGGCCGAAATTTCCACCCTGAAATAACGTTGTGACCATCTGTGTGAAAAGAGTGGCGTGGCGCAATTCGTGCAAAGACACACCTTCAACAATTACTATCTTCTTCGCGATCCTAAAAAGGTACTCCACGCTGACGCGAGGGTATTCGTGTACTTCGTGCCTTCGTGGTGATACTTTCAGTTGCCGTCCGGGTTTCTACAGATAACAGGCCCGCACAATTGTGGGCGGGAGGCAGTACATGAGCAAGACGATCCGCTTGACCGCCGCACAGGCGCTGGTGCGTTACCTCGCGGCGCT
>JANMYN010000601.1:0-3243 GCA_031382195.1 Betaproteobacteria bacterium | reverse complement strand
TCCGGAATCTACCGCTACGCCACCGAGTTGACGCACATCCTGATGAAGGTGGAAACGCACAATCACCCGACGGCGATCTCGCCCTTTGCTGGCGCGGCGACCGGATCCGGCGGGGAGATCCGCGACGAGGGCGCGACCGGCCGCGGCTCTAAACCCAAGGCCGGATTGACGGGGTTTTCCGTTTCCCATCTGCGCATTCCCGGTTTTGAACAGCCTTGGGAGAAGGCCACAATCGGCAAGCCGGACCGTATCGCATCCGCGTTGCAGATCATGTTGGACGGACCGATCGGCGCGGCTTCGTTCAACAACGAGTTCGGCCGCCCGAATCTGTGCGGTTACTTCCGGACTTTCGAGCAGTCGGTCAATGGCGAAGAACGCGGTTATCACAAGCCGATCATGCTGGCCGGCGGGGTCGGCTCGGTCGCGGCCCTGCAAGCGTTGAAGTCCGGGGTGCCCGCGGGCGCGTTGCTGGTGCAGATTGGCGGCCCCGGCATGCTGATCGGCATGGGAGGCGGCGCGGCATCGAGCATGAATACCGGGGCCAACATCGCTGATCTCGATTTCGATTCCGTGCAGCGCGGCAACGCCGAGATCCAGCGCCGTGCGCAGGAAGTCATCGACCGCTGCTGGGCGCTCGGAGAAGCCAATCCGATCCTGTCGATCCACGACGTGGGTGCGGGTGGATTGTCCAATGCATTGCCGGAACTGGTGCATGGAGCCGGTCGTGGCGGCCATATCAATTTGCGCAACATTCCTTCGGAAGAGCCAGGCATGACCCCGGCGCAGGTTTGGTGTAACGAAGCCCAGGAACGTTATGTCATGGCGGTCGCGCAGGCGCGCTTCGCCGATTTCACGGCGCTCTGCGAGCGCGAACGCTGTCCTTTCGCGGTGCTCGGAACGGCATCCGACGACGGCTGGCTGAAAATCGAAGACCCCAGGTTCGGCAATCATCCGGTCGATATGCAGCTCGAAGTCGTGCTCGGCAAGCCGCCGAAGATGACTCGCGACGTGAAGCGGCGCAGGCTCGCGCTTCCGAAGCTGGATATTTCCGCAATCGACATTAACGACGCGGTGTCGCGCGTGCTGCGCTTTCCCGCAGTGGCGAACAAGACCTTTCTGATTTCGATCGGCGATCGCACGGTCGGCGGATTGTGCTCGCGGGATCCCTTTGTCGGGCCGTGGCAGGCACCGGTAGCCGACGTGGCGGTGACGTTGATGGGATTCACGACCTATCGCGGAGAGGCGTTTGCCATTGGTGAACGCGCCCCGCTGGCCGTGATCGATGGGCCAGCCTCCGGGCGCATGGCGGTTGGCGAAGCGCTTACCAATATTGCAGCGGCGAGCATCGCGAACATCGATGACGTCAAATTGTCGGCGAACTGGATGGCGGCGGCCGGCTATCCGGGAGAAGACGCGGTGCTGTTCGATACCGTGGAAGCGGTGGCGATGGAGTTGTGTCCCCAACTCGGCATCAGCATCCCGGTCGGCAAGGATTCGATGTCGATGCGTACGGGCTGGAAGGACGGCGGGAAGAACAAAGAAGTCGTTGCGCCGCTGTCACTGGTCGTAACGGCGTTCGCACCTTGCGTGGATGCGCGCGACACCCTCACGCCGCAACTGCATCCGCTGGATCACAACAGCGTACTGGTGTTGATCGACCTCGGCGCAGGGCGCGGACGGATGGGCGGATCGGTACTGGCGCAAGTCCATGATCAGGTCGGCGGCGAAGCTCCGGACGTGGATGCTCCCGCGAAGCTGAAGGCGTTCTTCGAGACGGTCCAGCAACTCAACCGGCAAGGCGTCATTCTCGCGTATCACGACCGCTCTGACGGCGGGTTGCTGGTCACGCTCGCAGAAATGATGTTCGCCTCGCATGTTGGCGTGACCGTCGATGTCGAAGGAGAGATTATCGCGGCGCTGTTTAACGAAGAGCTGGGCGCGGTTTTCCAGGTCAGGTCGGCAGATTTCGACGTGATGAGGAAGGCTTTCTATGCAGCCGACCTGGCGGCGGAATTCAGCCGGCTCGGCAACATCAATCGCAGCGGCAGGCTCGTCATCCGCTCGCAAGGCAAGGAAATTTACAGCGAATCCGGCGTCGCGCTGCAGCGAACATGGTCGGAGACCACGTATCAACTGCAACGGCTGCGTGACAATCCGCACTGCGCGCAGCAGGAATTTGATCGCGTACTGGATGCTGACGATCCCGGTTTACACGCCAAGCTGACGTTCGATCCGGAGCAGGACATCGCGGCGGCATTAATCACTGGAAAGGCGCGCCCGAAGATTGCGATCCTGCGCGAGCAGGGCGTGAATGGTCAGATGGAAATGGCGGCTGCGTTCGATCGCGCCGGCTTCACGTGCGTCGATGTGCACATGACGGACATCATTGCCGGTCGGATCGCGCTGGCCGGGTTCAAGGGTTTCGTCGCCTGCGGCGGGTTTTCCTATGGCGACGTACTCGGGGCGGGTGAAGGTTGGGCGAAGTCGATTCTGTTCAATGCCCTCGCCCGCGAACAGTTCGGCCTGTTCTTCCAGCGTGACGACACCTTCGCGCTTGGCGTGTGCAATGGATGCCAGATGATGAGCAATCTGCATGAACTCATTCCGGGCACGCAACACTGGCCGCATTTCGTGCGCAATCGGTCCGAACAATTCGAGGCGCGCGTGGCTATGGTGGAGGTTCCCGAGAGCCCGTCGTTGTTCTTCGACGGCATGGCCGGTAGCCGCATGCCGATCGCGGTCGCGCATGGCGAGGGCTTCGCGGAATTTCGCGATGCCATCCAGTTATCGGCGGCACGCAAGCTCATTGCGCTGCGATTCGTGGACAACCGTGGCAACGCCACAGAGCACTATCCGTTAAACCCGAACGGTTCTCCCGGGGGCATCACCGGACTCACCACGCCGGATGGCCGTTTCACGATCGTCATGCCGCATCCGGAGCGCGTGTTTCGCGGCATCCAGAATTCCTGGCGTCCGGTGTCCTGGAACGAGAATGGCGCATGGATGAGGATGTTCCGCAATGCGCGCCGCTGGGTGAATTGAGCGGGCAGGATGAACAAAAAGGGCGCCGACGGCGCCCTTTTTTCTTCTCTTGCCCGTATCGCGAATCTACTTGGGATCGATCTTTTGGATCTTGGCCTTGGCGCGCAGGTCCGCAATGTAATCGTCGCGCACCTTGGTTGCCAATTGCTGCTGGATCTGCGGCTTCACCTGGTCAAAATCGGGGAACGGTACCGATTTCAC
>JANMYN010000805.1:0-2073 GCA_031382195.1 Betaproteobacteria bacterium | reverse complement strand
GGCACCGCGGCGCACAGGCCGATGTGCAATTCCATCAGATAATGCGGGCAAATCGGCATATTGAACGATTCGGCCATATGCGCACACTTCAGCCAGGGCGTAATTCCGCCGATGCGGGCGACGTCAGCCTGCACAATGGAGCAGGCGCCGCGCTGCATATACTCTCTGAAATGGCTGATCGAATAGATCGATTCGCCAACGGCGATCGGCAGACTGGTCGATTGCAGCAGCAAGACATGGCCGTTCAGATCCTCGGCCGGTAACGGCTCCTCGAACCAGGCAAGATCGAATTCCTCGTAGTGGCGCGCACGCCGGATCGCTTCGGCAATGGTGAAGCCCTGGTTGGCGTCCACCATCAGCTCCATCTCATCCCCGATCGCCTTGCGCACCGCGGTGAGTCGCCTCACGTCTTCGCTGACGTGTGGTTTGCCGACTTTTATTTTAACGCCGCGGAAGCCACGCGCCTTGTTGGCCAATGCATTGTCGACGATCTGCCGAGTCGGAAAATGCAGCCAGCCGCCTTCGGTATCGTAAATCGGTATTTTCTTTTGCGCGCCTCCGGCCATGACATGCAGCGGTAATCCGGCTCTTCTGCAGCGCATGTCCCACAACGCGGTATCGATCGCGCACAGCGCAAGGCTGGTAATCGCTCCGACCGCCGTCGCATGCGTATGAAAGAACAAGTCCTTCCAGATCTGCTCGACCATTGCCGGATCGCGCCCTAGCAACTGCGGACCGAGGTGGTCACGCAACAGGGCCACGATCGACGAACCGCCGGTACCGATGGTGTAGGTGTAGCCCGTGCCTTCCGCCCCATCGTCGGCATACAGGCGCACCATCGGCGTTTCCTGGGTATGAAAGGACTGGATTGCATCGCCGCGCTGTACATGCGGCTTGAGGTCGACCTGGAATATTTCGACCCGCGTGATCTTGGACATGCTGCGTTGTCTCCGTCGTAGTTCTTGTTTCTGGCGGCGGGATACGTGCCGGGCAACCTCAGCTTTCCATTGCCTCCTGCCGCAGTTTGTAAACTTCTTTTCTGGCAGCATAAATCGTTTTCTGCACCACGGCATGCACCACGCCGCGTTCGTCCATCAGTTCGATCTCGTAGTTCAGATCGACAGAAGGTTCGGATTCGAGGCGCCTCTTCATCCCGGCAACCTGCGCATCGCTCAGACTGCACTCGGCGTAAAGCGTTGAGCGGCCCGGCTTTTTATAGCGAATCGCGCCGGCTTTGTCCCAGATCATGTAACCGGGCCCGAGGGCCACCCTGACGAGAATGGCGTAAAGGGGGTCGGTTGCGGAGTACATCGCGCCGCCAAATAGCGTTCCATGGATATTCCTGGTGCGCAAGTTAAGGGGCAGCTTGATGCGCAATTTGCGCATGTCCTCGGAAATGTAAATGACGCGTGCGCCGGTGGCGCGAAAGGCAGGGAATAAGTTGAAGCCCAGCCTGTGCAACCAGATCTTCAGCGACTCCCGCGGCTGCCCTGTCCGCCACGGCCCGGCGGAACTCATCTGAGCGACTCGAATACGCCGGCCGCACCCATGCCGGTGCCGATGCACATCGTAACCATGCCGTACTTCTGACCGCGACGACGCATGCCGTGCAGAAGCGTTGCCGTGCGGATCGCCCCCGTTGCGCCCAGCGGATGGCCGAGCGCGATCGCCCCGCCGAGCGGATTGACCTTGCTGCGGTCCAGGCCGAGATCGCCGATCACCGCGAGGCTCTGGGCGGCAAAGGCTTCGTTCAGTTCGATCCAGTCGAGATCGTCGAGTTTCAGACCGGTCTGCTTGAGCACCTTGGGTATCGCAAACTTGGGGCCGATACCCATGATCTCCGGCGGCACCCCGGCCACTGCGAAGCCAAGAAAACGCCCGAGCGGCTGCAGATTGAAGCGCTTCAGGGCGGCTTCGCTCGCCAGGATGACCGCGCCGGCGCCGTCTGAGGTCTGCGAACTATTGCCAGCCGTCACCGATCCGTTTACGGCGAAGGCCGGACGCAGCTTGGCGAGCACCTCGCGAGTCGTCCCCGCGCGCGGACCTTCGTCGATGGCGACAACCTTGCTGCGC
>JANMYN010000593.1:0-2556 GCA_031382195.1 Betaproteobacteria bacterium | reverse complement strand
ACCGTCATCTGCACGAAGGTGAGGTTCATCTTCAGCCAGTTCTCTACCGCCTGAAGTTCGCGGATTTTATTCTCGACCTCTGCCACATTCATGGTGGGTTGGAACATGCCCGGTATCGGGAACGACACCGGGTTCCACATTTTCTGGAAGAACTCGAACAACTCCTTTGAGGAATCTTCAGCCATTGCTTTGCTCCGCAAAGCCGTGACGACGTGACGATCGTGACGGCGTGACGAGGGAAAACCTGAAGCAAAACTGCAGTTGCATCGTGAACGTACCGATGCCGACATCGCAACTCGTTGCAAATCCAGCTCCGTTCGGAGATTAGAGCCGTTACCCCGTCACGACCGTTATGGGCATAGCCCGGTATCCCGTGGGCACGCCGTCACGTTCGTCACGGCTCTCTACATCGTTGGACCCAATATCCACGGCGCGAACTCGTCCTCTCCGTAACCCATCGCTTCGCTCTTGCTTTGCTCACCGGATGCAGTCCTGAGAATGATCTCGAAGAACTTCTGACCGACTTCCTGGATGCTGGCCTTGCCGTCGACGATTACGCCGCAATTGATGTCCATGTCGTCTTCCTGCTTGTTGAACATCGCCGTATTGGTGGCGAGTTTCAGTGATGGCGACGGCTTGCAGCCGTAGGCGGAACCGCGGCCCGTGGTAAAGCAGATCATGTTGGCGCCGCCAGCGACTTGGCCGGTGGCCGACACCGGGTCGTAACCCGGAGTGTCCATGAATACGAATCCCTTCGCGCTGACGCGTTCGGCATATTCGTAAACGCCCATCATCGCCTGCGTGCCCCCCTTGGCAACCGCGCCGAGCGACTTCTCCAGAATCGTAGTGAGGCCACCCGCCTTGTTGCCCGGCGAGGGATTGTTGTTCATTTCACCCCCGAGCCTGGTGGTGTAGTCCTCCCACCAGTGGATGCGCTGGACGAGTTTCTCGCCGATCTCGCGGGTGGCTGCACGGCGCGTCAGCAAATGTTCGGCACCGTATACTTCTGGCGTCTCTGACAAAATCGCGGAGCCGCCGTTGCGCACCAGAATATCCACCGCGGCGCCGAGCGCCGGGTTGGCGGAGATGCCGGAGTAACCGTCGGACCCACCGCACTGCAGTCCCAAGGTCAGGTGCGCGGCGGGGACGCTTTCCCGCTTCACATTGTTGGCGTCCGGCAGCAATTCCTTGATGCGTGCGATGCCGTCGGCCACGGTCTTCTTGGTGCCGCCGGTCTCCTGGATGGTGAAGGCCTGCAACTGCCGGGAACGTTTCAATCCCTGTGCGGCCAGAAGATTGTTGATCTGGTTGGCTTCGCAACCAAGGCCGATCATCAGAGAGGAATGAAAATTCGGGTGCGTGGCATAGCCGGCAAGCACGCGGCGCAACAGGTCCACCGGTTCGCCCTCGGAACCCATGCCACAGCCGGTCTTGTGATGGATCGGCACCACGCCGTCGACGTTCGGGTATTGCGCCATGTAATCATCGTCGAAGAACTTGGCGATGGTGCGGCAGACGTGGGCGGAACAGTTGACGCTGGAAATCACCCCAAGGTAGTTGCGGGTGGCGACGCGACCGTCTTCGCGCACGATGCCCTGGAAAGTAGCGGGCTTGGCGACGTAATCAACGGGCTTGTAATCGGCACAGAATGCGTAGTCGCGCTGGAAGTCGCCCATGGCCAGGTTATGCACATGCACATGATCGCCGGCCTTGATCGGCTTCACCGCGAATCCGATGATCTGGTTATAGCGCCGCACCGGCGAGCCTTCCGCGATGTCATGGGTGGCGATCTTGTGCCCGGCCGGAACGGTCACGGACGCCCGGATCTTCTCCTTGATGATCTCGGTGCCGGCGGGCAATTCCACCCGGGCAATCACCACGTCGTCGGCGGGATTGAGGCGAATGGTGAGATCGGCTGCTTGCAGCATTTGTAGTCTCCTCGTCAGGGGCTGGCAGGCTTCGGGGAAGTCGCGCCGCGCCTTGTCAGTTCAGGCTGCCATTTTATGCTTCCAGGCCGGGTTTGGGGGAGCGGCCGTTCCGGGCTTCGGTAGCCCTCGGGAGGCGTGATAGCATGCCCCGCTGCGCTGCCGCCCGGCATCGACGCAAGGATAAAAAGCAACAAGACCCCCGATGGATTCGCGGCTGCTGGTCCTGTGTTTCGGCAATTTCATCATCGGCGATGCATTTCGGACAAGCCGTGGGCACAGCAGCCGGCGCCGCCGTACTCGCTGGTGTCGCCGGTGCGTTCGCCTATACCGCGCTGCCTCTGATCAGCATTCCGCTTTTCATCGCCTCCATCGCCGTGTCATTGCTCGCGGATCGCAAGAAAACCCGCGCCGCCTGAAGAAGAAAAAGCGTTCAATCTCACCACGAAGGCACGAAGAACACGAAGTGACACGAAGAAAGCGCGGAAAATTTCAGCCTCGGCATTTCACTCGAATCGGGTATGCGCCGCAAATGAGCGACGTGGTGCAATTCAGGCCAAACTACACCTTACATTGCGTTTTGTCTCCTTCGTGAACCTTCGTGTTCTTCGTGTCTTCGTGGTGGGAATTC
>JANMYN010000576.1:0-12077 GCA_031382195.1 Betaproteobacteria bacterium | reverse complement strand
AGTTCACCAATGCCTGTGGGCCGCCGTGGCTCCTCACGGCCATCGATTTCACCCAGTTTCTGAAGTTTGCTGGATTCGGCGACCGACTGATAACGCGACGCTGCCGCCTTCTCCGCAATGGATTCGACGAGTGTGTTCCAGGCGGTGCAATGCGGACACTGGCCCTGCCATTTCAGGGTTTGCCCGCCGCACTCGGTGCAGGTAAACACCGTTTTGGGTTTCGCCATCGCCTTTAGCCCGCCTCGTGAACGGGAACGCGCCGCGCCAGGGCGCACAATAATTCGTAGCTCACGGTGCCTGCCGCCGCCGCGACCTCCTCGACAGGCAGGCCCTCACCCCACAATACCGCAGGGCTGCCAAGCCGCGCATGCGGGACATTGGTCAGATCCACGCACACCATGTCCATCGAGACGCGCCCCGCCATCGGCACCAGTACCCCTTCGATCAGCACCGGCGCGCCGTTATAGGCGTGGCGCGGGTAGCCATCCGCATAGCCACACGCCACAACGCCGATGCGCATATTTCGATCGGCCGAAAAAAGGCCGCCATAACCGACACTGTCGCCGCGCTTGAGCTGTTGGATGGCGATGATTACGCTTTTGAGCGTCATCACCGGCTTGAGCCCCAGTTTCAGCGCACTCGCATCTTCCAGCGGACTTACGCCGTACAGCATCAGTCCCGGGCGAACCCAGTCCCCGCGCGTTTCGGGAAAGCGCAGCAAGGCCGCGGAATTCGCCAGCGAGCGCGCGTAGCCCGGGCGCGCGACGCGGTTTTCGAATTCGCGCATCTGCCAATCGACCCCGCTAACGCCCTCGGCATCCGAAAAATGCGTGGTCAGCACGACTTCTCCTACGCAGGGCAGACCTTTGAGTTCCTCGATCACATTGCCTGCATCGATAGCCGGAAAGCCGAGGCGGTTCATGCCGGTATTGAATTTCAGGAAAACGTCGATTTTCTTGTCGGTGCGCAAAAGCCGCAACATTTGCAGTTGCTCGCGGGCATGCAACATGATAGCGAATCCGTGGTGCACTATTTCTGGCAGCTCTGAGGCCGAGAAAAAGCCCTCGAGTAGCAGGATGCGCTGCCGGTAGCCGGCATCGCGCAGTCTCACCGCCTCGTCGAGTTCCAGCAGGGCGAACCCATCCGCATCCGCCAGCGTGCGAGCCACACGCAGCAGGCCGTGTCCGTATGCATTGGCCTTGATGACGGCCATGATTGCGGCGCTGCCGGCATGGCGGCGAGCAATGGCGAAATTGTTTTTCAGGGCGGCAAGGTCGAAACTAGCCTGAATCGGGCGGGCCATATAAAGTTTGTTTTCCCGGTTTCTGAAATGGAAAGCGGCGCTTTGCTGTCATTCTATGCGTTTGGCCAGATGATCACGCAGGGGTGTTTATGCCAGACGCGCCATACCGGTACATTTAATGTGGTATAAAGCCGCCGGTCGAAGACGCAATGATTGTTAACGCAAAGAACCCGGACTCACTGCTCCTGCCCGCCCTGACACCATGAACCGCGGGTTCTACACCATCCTGGCAGCCCAGTTTTTCTCGGCCCTTGCCGACAATGCCCTGCTGTTCGCCGCCATTGCACTGCTGGCGAGCCTGCATGCGCAGGCTTGGCAAACGCCCGTGTTGCAGCAGTTTTTTGTTTTCGCCTACATTGTGCTGGCGCCATTCGTCGGCCCGTTCGCCGACTCCTTGCCCAAAGGTCGCGTGATGTTCGTGGCCAATGCAGTCAAGCTGCTGGGCTGCATCGCCATGCTGATGGGCACCCACCCGCTGCTGGCCTACGGTCTCGTCGGCGTCGGCGCCGCGATGTATTCGCCGGCCAAGTACGGCATCCTGACCGAATACCTCCCGCACCAGAAACTGGTGCTCGCCAACGGCTGGATGGAAGGTCTGACGGTGGCCGCGATCATCCTCGGGTCCATCCTCGGCGGCATTATGGTCAGCACCAAGTTCGCCGCCTACGTTTTCGCGCGCGTCGACCTGCCGCTGATCGAAACCGGCATCGACTCCCCGCCCGAACTGGCAATTGTCGTCATCCTGCTGTTGTATTCCATCGCGGCAACCATCAACCTGTACATCCCCCGGGTTGCCATTGACCACAAACTGCAAAAACGCAATCCTGTGTTCATCATGCAGGACTTCTGGCACAGCTTTCGGCTGCTGTGGCGCGACCCGCTCGGCCAGGTTTCGTTGGCCGTGACCACACTGTTCTGGGGCGCCGGCGCAACTTTGCGCCTGATCGTGCTCACGTGGGCATCGCTGGCCCTGAAATTCAGCCTGGAAAGAGCCACCCAGTTGACCGCCGTCGTTGCGTTCGGCATCGCGTTGGGATCCGTTCTGGCGGCAAAATACGTTTCGCTCAAGCGCGCGGTTCGCGTGCTTCCGGTGGGTATCGCGATGGGGTTGCTGGTCATCACAATGGTGTTCGTGACCGATTGGCGGATCGCGATCGTCCTGCTCGTACTGATCGGCGCGATGGGGGGTTACTTCGTGGTGCCGATGAACGCCTTGCTGCAGCATCGCGGCCACCTTCTGATGGGAGCAGGCCACTCGATCGCTGTGCAAAATTTTAACGAAAACCTATCGATTCTGGTCCTGCTCGGGGTCTATGCGTTAATGATCAAGATCGATTTACCGATCCAGGCAATCATCATCTCGTTCGGGTTGTTCATTGCGGGGTCCATGGCCTATTTGACCCGCAAGCACTGGCACGATCAGGATCCCAGCTAGAAACGTTGCATCCTCCGCGACAATTTTCAGACCTGGTAGAAGTGCTCTCCGGTTTGAAGTAATTTCCTCTCCAATCGCGGGAGAGGGTGCCCTAAAGAACGACCGGCGTGTCCGGCAGTTCGTTAGGACCCCGACGACTGCTTGGGTAATGCGATTCCAGCAAATTCGATACTCGCTCGATTCCGCTCAGCACGCCTCGCTCAAAGTTTCGCTGCCGGAAGGCGCTCTCCATTTCGCGGCATATCGCCTCCCAGCTATGCGCCCCCACGCGTCCATGGACGCCACGATCGGCGACAATTTCGACGTCGCGTTCGGCAAGCAACAGATAAATCAGCACACCGCTGTTGTGCTCCGTGTCCCAGACTCTCAGCGCTGAAAAAACGTCCAGCGCACGCTCGCGCGCTGACACACCGCGCAACAGCGATGCCGCGTCCAGCGCATGCTCAACTACGAAACGGATCTGGCCGCCGTGCCGCGCTTCGGATCGCACGATGGCCTGCTCGATGCGCGTCAGCACGGATGGCGGAAACGCGCGCCGCACCCGCCAGTGCGGCGATATAAGGTGACGAAGCAGGCGCAAAAGGCCCATCTCACCAACGTCCCGATGCACCACCGCCACCGAATCCCCCGCCGCCGCCGCTGAAGCCACCACCGCCTCCGCGAAAGCCTCCGCCACCGAATCCCCCGCCTCCCAATCTGCCCGGCATTCCTCCTCCGCCGAACAGCGTCAGCACAAATGCGACAACGCCGACCAACAGCGCGATCAGCACCGGTGCAACGATCAGCCAGGCAAGAAAGCCGATCCCGGCGCCAACGACCGCTGCGGCGGGAAGACGCCCGACCAGTCTGCGCAACAGACCACCGACCGCCAGGGTGGCGACGATAAACAACACAAAATAGGATTCGATCGAACGCGGATCGCCGCGGCCGGCACTCGACCGGCCCACTTCGGGCAACGGTTCACCGTCGATGACCTTGATCAAGCGATCGATGCCCGCGCTCAGCCCTTCGTAGAAATTGCCCTCGCGGAAACCGGGAATGAAAACCTCATCGATCAGGCGCCTCGCCGTGGCATCGGGAATCGCGCCCTCCAGCCCGTAGCCGACTTCGAGGCGCATAACGCGATCCGATTTCGCCACGATGACGATGATGCCGTCGTTGGCGCCCTTGCGACCGATCTTCCAGGCTTCGGCAACGCGAATACCGTACGACTCGATCGGCTCGGGAAACGTCGTACCGGTGATGAGCACGACGATCTGGCTGCCCTTGCGCTTCTCGAATTGCTGCAATTTTTCTTCAAGCGCGCGCTTCTGGTCAGCGTTCAGGGTGCCGGTTTCATCCACCACGCGACCGCTCAGAACGGGGACCGGCCGCTCATCTGCGGCGAGTGCAAACAGACTGACGAGCAGCAGCAATGCGACCGCTGTTGCCCGCGCGAGGCGAGTCATACGCTTATTTGTTCTGCGCCGGCGCGGCAGCGGGCTCGGGTTTCGAGA
Source organism: Betaproteobacteria bacterium (assembly GCA_031382195.1). Taxonomy (GTDB): domain Bacteria; phylum Pseudomonadota; class Gammaproteobacteria; order Burkholderiales; family JACQAP01; genus JACQAP01. The sequence goes on along the minus strand of JANMYN010000576.1, from coordinate 7,843 downwards.
AATCAACCGCGGGCGGCTTCGATATTGCCTGCTCATTGTCCACCGTGAACGAAGGCTTCACCTTGTGGCCGAAAAGCATGGCGGTCAGATTGCTCGGGAAGGAACGCACCGTGACGTTGTATTCCTGCACCGCGCGGATGTAGCGCTGGCGCGCCACCGTAGTGCGATTCTCGGTGCCCTCGAGTTGGGCCTGCAGGTCACGGAAATTGGCGTCCGACTTCAGTTGCGGATAATTTTCCGCGACCACCAGCAGCCGCGATAAGGCCGAGGTCATCTCGCCTTGGGCGGCCACGAACTTTGAAAATGCTGCCGGATCGTTTACCAGTTCCGGCGTGGCCTGAATGCTGCCCACTTTGGCACGCGCATTGGTTACGCCCAGAAAAACATCCTTTTCCTGTGCGGCAAAACCCTTGACCGTGTTGACCAGATTGGGCACAAGATCGGCGCGCCTCTGGTACTGATTGAGCACTTCCCCCCAACCCGCCTTGATGCTTTCGTCCTGGGACTGCAGCGTGTTATAGCCGCAGCCACCGAGTCCAAAGACAGCCACAATCAGCAACCACAGCGCGACAACTCGTTTCATGAATTTCTCCAGAAGAAGACTTCGAACCTCAATTGGGGACTGCGTGTTGTTGTTTCAATGTTTTCATGGTCTCGACAGCAAAACAAAGGTCCTCCCACGATTTGGCCTTGTCGACCAAATTGCGCAGCAGGTAGGCCGGATGGTAAGTCACGATCAGCGGCGTGCAGCGATACGCGTGCACGCGACCACGCAGGCTTGCCAGTGTTGCCTCGATGCCGAGCAGGTTCTGCGCGGCCACCTTGCCGAGTGCGACAATCAAGCGCGGATGGATGAGCTCGATCTGGCGGGTAAGGTAGGGCTCGCAGGCACGCGCTTCAGCCGGCTCCGGGGTCCGGTTGCCGGGAGGGCGGCACTTCACGACATTGGCGATGTAGACATTGTTGCCGCGCCGTAACGCTATCGCGGCCAGCATGTTGTCGAGCAGCTTGCCGGCCTGGCCGACGAAGGGTTCGCCGCGCTCGTCCTCCTCCGCGCCCGGGCCTTCGCCGACGAACAGCCACTCGGCCTTGTCGTCACCGACTCCGAACACGGCCTGCTTGCGGGCTTTATGAAGACCGCAGGCCGTGCATGCCAATGCCGAGGATTTTAGCTGCTGCCACTCCATCTCGTGGATCTGTGTAGCCCTGGCTTCGGCAGGCGCCGAATCCAGCGACGGCGCAGCGGTTTCAACTGTCGCCCCGGATGCGGATTCAACTGAAACGTCCGGAATGGATCCCTGGCGTCGTACCCAGAGCGGGGACAAGCCCAACTCTTTCATGACGAATGACCGGCGGCTCACAGGGAAATGCCCATCAGGAGCGCATCCTCGCGCCCGCGCCCGGACGGGTAATATCCGCGCCGGAACGTGATCTGTCTGAAACCAAACGCGCCATAGAGCCGTCGTGCTGCCATATTTGACGGGCGCACTTCCAGAAACATCTGTGCCGCGTCGCTGTCGCGCGCGATGTTCACGAAATGTTCGAGCAGCATGCGCCCGAATCCGCGGCGCTGCCAGGGAATCGCGATGCTCAGGTTGAGCAGATGCGCTTCGCGAACCCCGATCATGAGTACCCCGTAGCCGATCAGTGCGCCCGCGCATTCCACCACCCAACAGCTGTAGCCGGCCGTAAGCGAATCGTCGAAGTTGCCCCGCGTCCACGGATGAGAATAGAGGGCCGGCTCGACCTCCATGACCCGGTCGAGATCGGTGTCGCGCATGGGACGGAATTCAGGCAGATTGTCGAGTTGGGCACTCATCGCTGTTCGTGCATTTTAAGCGCGACCTTATCACGCACATAAACCGGCGCCGCCCCCTCCGCGGGCAGACCGCCGCCTGCCGCCAGAACCGGACCCGCCAGCCGCGCAATCGAGCGCGCGTGCGGGTGGAGTGTGGCTGCGACGCCATCGAGCTGCCCGCTATAGCGCTTTGCCAGCTCCTCGGCGTAGACCGCGAAGGCGTTTCCGCACCCGAACCAACCGCCGCCTTCGAGACTGGGCGCCGATTCTGCGCGGCCCACGCCAGGGGCGACAATTTCCGTCCATTGTCCGCCGTCGCGACGATAGGCGGCGTGATAGATCTCGCCCATGCGCGCATCGAGGCAGGTAATCACCTTGGGCGCGCCGGCTTCCTGGGCCAGTGCGGCCAGTGTGCCGACCGGAACGACTGGCAGTCCAGCGCCAAACGCGAGTCCCTGGGCAACTCCACATGCGATTCTGAGTCCGGTGAAGGATCCTGGCCCGGCGCCAAAAGCGATGCCATCGAGCTGCTGCAGTTGAACGCCGGAGGCGACCAGCAAATCATCGATCATGGGGAGTATCAGTTCGGAATGCCGCTGGACAGCGTGGGCCTCGCGATACGTGAGTTCCTCGCCGCGCAGAAGCGCGACGGAGCAGTATTCCGTGGACGTATCGAGGGCGAGAAGGTTCAATCCAAAATCCGCTGCGGCCGGATCGTAATTAAGTCAAAACCGCCGCCGCAGCGAATTTTAGCCGAAGCGGGGCACGCCACGTTAGTTAGTTATAATTCAAGTCAGCCGTGGCCGGAACCATTAAAAACAATAGCGGTTCGACGGGCCTTCGCCAGATGAGCACTCAAAACTAAAACGACATACCCGGAGGATTCATGATGACCCGCATCTTGCGCTACCTGGGCGCAGGCACCGCATTTTTCGCCGCACTGCTAGGTGCTAACGCAGCGTCAGCCCAGGAAACACCCCTGCGCATCGGCGTAATCACCTTCCTGTCGGGCCCGGCTGCCGGTCCCTTTGGCGTGCCAGCCAAGAACGCGGCCGATCTGATGGTCAAAACGCTCAACAAGGGTGGCCAGATTCCGGGATACGAAAAGAAAGGTTTCGGCGGACGAGCGCTCGAGGTGGTCTACGTCGACGAGGCGGGAGGGCCGACCAAAGTAGTCACCGAGTATCGCAACCTGGTGGCACGACAGGATGTCGACATGGTGATCGGGGTCATTTCCAGCGGAGACTGCCTCGCGGTGGCGCCGGTGGCGGAAGAACTCAGAAAATTCACCATCCTGTTTGATTGCGCCACCAATCGGATCTTCGAGGATGCGTCCTACAAGTACGTGTTCCGCACGACCACCATGGCAACGCAGGAGAACGTGGCCGCGGCGCGCTATATCGTCGAGAATTATCCCAATCTGAAAAAATTCTCAGGCATTAATCCGAACTATGCGTGGGGCCAGGACGCTTGGGCCGATTTCACCGAAAGCCTGAAAATTCTCCGGCCTGCAGCGGAAATTTCCACCAACGTCACGCCGAAACTGGGCGCGGGTCAGTACAACACCGAAGTGTCGGCGCTGTTGGGCAGCGAAAGCGAGATCATCCAGAACTCGCTCTGGGGCGGCGACCTCGAGGCGTTCATTTTGCAGGCCTCGCCGCGCGGCGTGATGTCCAGAATGCCGAACATCATGATCACCGGAGAAACCGTGCTCGAACGTCTCGGCGCCGAACTTCCGGACGGTACGATGATCGGCGCGCGCGGGCCGAACGGACCCTTTGCGCCGCCCACGACCTTGAATAAATGGTTTCAGAAAGCCTTCAAGGAGCGTTTCAACGCTGCGCCGGTCTATGCTTCCTATCACCTCGCCACTGCGTTCTTCGGAGCCAAGGCCGCCTACGAGAAGGCGCAGGTGACTAACAAGACCCAGACCCCGAGCGACGACCAACTCATTGCCGCTCTGGAACATCTGAAATTTGAATCGGTCGCAGGAACCGTGGACATGGCGCTGGGCAAAGGCCATCAGGCGGTGCAGCATGTTCCCTACGGGACAGTCAAGAAAGTCGATGGCAAACTTACGCTGGTCAATATCAAGTACTACCCGCCCAGCCAGATCAGCCCGCCCGATGGCATGAAGAGCGTCGACTGGATCCGCTCAGGGTTCAAACGCTAAGGGGGTCCGGTCTGGGCTGACTCAAGAATGAGGCCGGAATTCGTTGGGCCTCATTTTCATTTTCCGTACGCCAGTTCGTGTGTGGACATTCGTGTTCAAATATTTCTGATTCCGGGGATTCATCGCAATGGAACTTTCTGTTAGAGGCAAGCGCGTTCTCATTACTGCCGGTGCCGGCGGCATCGGCCGCGCCATGACCGACGTGTTTTACAAGGCCGGCGCGCGCGTGCATATCTGCGACGTGGTTCAGGCGGCAATCGACGCGACCGTCAAGACCTTTCCAGGCGTAAGCGCAACACTTGCCGACGTGTCGAAACTCAGTGACGTCGACCAACTTTTCGCCGACGTGACGAAGCATCTCGGCGGTCTCGACTGCCTGATCAACAACGCCGGCATCGCGGGCCCGACTGGCAAGGTCGAAGACATTCCAGTCGACGAATGGGAACGCTGCATTGCGGTCGATCTGAACGCAATGTTCTACTGCACGCGGCTGGCCGTGCCGCTCATCAAGGCGGCGGGCGGCGGATCGGTCATCAACCTGTCCTCAGCGGCTGGACGTCTGGCCTTCCCCTTCCGCACGCCCTACTCCGCGGCCAAGTGGGGTGTGGTCGGGTTCAGCAAGAGCCTGTCGATGGAAGTCGGGCCGGATAACATCCGCGTCAATGCAATACAGCCGGGCGTGGTCGAAGGCGAGCGCATCGATCGCGTGATCGACGCCAAAGCCAAAGCGTTGGGCATCAGTTTCGAAGAACAGAAGAAAATATCGCTGGAGCGCGTATCCATGCATCGCATGGTGAGCCCCTACGACATCGCAAACATGGCTTTGTATCTCGCCAGCGATATCGGCAGGAACATTACCGGCCAGGCAATCTCGGTCTGCGCCGGCGTCGAAATGCTGGGCTAAAACGGTATACCGAGACGGTTTCTCATCTCTATGGGACTTCAGCAAATGGAAAAAGTAGCAATCATCGGTTCCGGTCTGATCGGTCGTGCATGGGCAATGGTGTTTGCGCGCGCCGGCCATGCAGTCAAGATTTACGACGCAGCACCAGGCGCTGCGGAAAAGGCCCTGGCTCTCATCAGAGAAGGACTTGAAGAATTGCACGAGTTCGGCTTGATCAGCGAAGCAGCCGGCATTGTCGCCAAACGCGTCAGCGCGGTGGCCACGCTCACGGATGCCGTGGCGGATGCCGACTACGTGCAGGAAAATACTTCGGAACAACTCAATGTCAAGCGCGAGGTCTATCGCCAGCTGGATGAGGCAGCCCCGCCGCATTGCATTCTCGCCAGCTCGACATCGACAATCCAGACATCGCGCTTCAGCGAAGGGCTCAAAGGCCGCCATCGCTGTATCGTTGCCCATCCCGTCAATCCGCCTCACATCGTTCCGGTCGTGGAGATCTCTCCCGCGCCGTGGACCAGCGCGGAAGTCGTGGCAAAAACGCGCGCGCTGCACGAGAAAGTCGGCCAGGTCGCCATCACGGTAAAAAAGGAAATCGAAGGGTTCATCCTCAATCGCCTGCAGGCGGCCCTGCTGCTGGAATCCTGGCAACTGATCAAAGATGACTATGTCTCGGTGGCAGATCTCGACAAATGCATCAAGGATGGCCTCGGCCTGCGCTGGTCGTTCATGGGACCCTTCGAGACTATCGATCTGAATGCACCGGGCGGCGTGCCAGACTACGCAAATCGCTACGGCCCGGTGCTGAAGGGCATGATGAGCAATGTCGAATGCGATCCGTGGGATGAGGCGCTGGTTGCCAAGGTGAATGGCGAGCGCCGCAAGATCATGCCGCGGGAAAAGCACTCCGAACGCGAAGCCTGGCGTGACCGCCGGCTGATGGCACTGATCGCCCACAAGCGCGAGGCCGCAAAGAAAATCGGAAATTGAATCTGCCACCGGAGCACACAAATGGCAAATAAAGTCATCATCACCTGCGCCGTCACTGGAGCAATCCACACCCCTTCGATGTCGCCGCATCTGCCCATCACGCCAGATGAGATTGCCGAAGCGGCGATCGCGGCGGCGAAAGCCGGAGCGGCAGTGGTTCATCTCCATGCGCGCGAGCCAAAAGACGGACGCCCGACGCAGGACCCGAAGATGTTTATGCAGTTTCTGCCGAAAATCAAAGCCGCCTCGGATGTCGTGATCAACCTTACCACTGGCGGCGCACCGACGATGACCATCGAGGACCGGCTGCAACCGGCATTGCAGCTGAAGCCGGAAGTGGCCTCGCTGAACATGGGCTCGATGAACTTCGGCCTCTACGAAATGATTCCGCGGATCAAGGAGTGGAAGTACGACTGGGAAAAACCCTATCTCGCCGGGTCCGACGATCGCATCTTCAAAAACACTTTCAAGGACATTGCCCACATCCTGCAGGCGTGCAGCAATAACGACACTCGGTTCGAAATCGAGTGTTACGACATCGGACATCTTTACACCGCCGCGCATTTCCTGGATCGTGGACTGGTGAAACCGCCCTTGTTCATCCAGTCGGTATTCGGCATTCGTGGCGGCATAGGTCCCCACCCGGAAGACGTGTTGCACATGCGGCGCACAGCGGACCGCCTGTTCGGCGATCAGTATCAATGGTCGGTGCTCGGCGGCGGACGCAACCAGATGTACATCGCCACGCAGTCCGCAGTGATGGGCGGCAACGTGCGCGTCGGCCTCGAAGACAGCCTGTGGATCGGCAAGGGACAACTTGCAAAAACCAACGCCGAGCAGGTTTCCAAGATCCGCCGCATCCTCGAAGAGCTCGGCCTCGAAGTCGCCACGCCTGACGATGCGCGCAAAATTCTCAAGCTCAAGGGCAAGAACAACGTTAATTTCTAAAATACGAGCTTATTTTGACATGAAGGGGCACGAAGAAAAAACGAAGGTACGCGGAGGAGGAACAGCGGGGTGAAGGAATTCCAGAATCTGGGCATGGGCAAACGCGTAAAGAGGTTATGGCGCCAACTTCCGAATTTTGAACGCCGCGTTCTCCCGGTTACTGTGATAAGGAATTCCGATTTTCCTTGGCGTTCCTTTCTTGCCTTTCCTTCGTGACCCTTCGTGTTAATCGCGATTGGCTTTCAAAGGTCTAAATGAAAACGTACAAGATTGCACTAATTGCAGGCGACGGCATTGGCAGGGAAGTCATGCCCGAGGGTGTGCGGGCACTCGATGCGGCCGCCAGAAAGTTCGGCATCGGGCTTAGCTTCGATCACTTCGACTGGAGCTGCGACAACTACGAAAGGCACGGTTGGTGGATGCCGCCCGACTGGCGCTCGAAAATCGAAGGCCATGACTGTATATTCTTTGGTGCCACCGGCTGGCCCGCGAAGGTGCCGGACCATGTTTCCCTGTGGGATTCGCTGATCCTGTTCCGGCGCGGTTTCGACCAGTATGTGAACCTGCGCCCGGTGCGGCTGATGCCGGGGATCACGCCACCGCTGGCGGGCCGCAAGGTTGGCGACATCGACTACTACGTCGTGCGCGAAAATACAGAGGGAGAATATTCCGCCATCGGCGGGCGGCTGTTCGAAGGCACCGAGCGCGAGATGGCGATGCAGCAGTCGATCTTCACCCGCAAGGGCGTGGACCGGATCATGAAGTTCGCCTTCGAGCTGGCCATGCAGCGGCCGCGCAGGCTGCTGACTTCGGCGACCAAGTCGAACGGTATTTCCATCACCATGCCCTACTGGGACGAGCGCTTTGCCGCGATGGCAAAGAACTACCCGCTGGTAAAAACCAGTCAGTACCACATCGACGGCCTGACGATCCAGATGGTATTGAATCCGCAGCGCTTCGACGTCATGGTCGCATCGAACCTGTTCGGCGACATTCTCTCCGATCTGGGGCCGGCCACCGCCGGAACGATCGG
>JANMYN010000540.1:0-6044 GCA_031382195.1 Betaproteobacteria bacterium | reverse complement strand
GGTAGACCAGATGCCCGCCGTCGTCGACGACCGCGATTACGACGTTCCAGTTGTTCTTTCGCGCCTCGGACTCTGCCGCGGCGGCGACTTTTTTGGCACCCTCCAGCGTCAGGACCTTCTTGTCTGCGAGCTGTGCGGATGCATGCAGGGACAGCAATCCGAACAATGCCAAAATGCACAACGACATCAATTTTTTTGCTGAAAACATGGCTCCTCCTAAAGGAAATAGTTGTCTTTTTTTGTCTTGCCGAAATACCCGCGTGGATTTGAACCTGGTATAAAAACTGTTTCTCAACCGGACATGATTCATCCGCCAGTTACGAAAGCGCACCTCACGTGCAAATCCAAACTACTCTTCCGGCATTTCGATATGCTCGACGCGCGTTTGCGCCGTACCGCGCGCGAAGGTCAGGCGCAGCATGTCCCCCGCAGTAATCTCGTGGGCCGAGCGCACGACCTGGCCAGCACGCTTTTCGACAATGCTGTAGCCGCGTTCGAGTACCGCCTGCGGATTGAGGTGGGCCAGACCGGCCGTCATCTTGACGAGCCTCGCATCATGCTGCTCCAGCAAGCGCGCCTCACCGTGCTGCAGACGCAACCGCAACTCCTGTTGTCTGGCGATATGCGCGTCGATGCGCTCGCCGGGATGAACCAGGCTCTTTCCGAGGTAGTCCAGGTGCTGCATGCGCGTATTGAGTACGCGGTCGATGTCCCGCGACAACCGCGACGCCAGCACGCGCAGACGACCCAGCAATTCGGCGCGGTTTGGACTCGCCAGTTCCGCGGCCGCAGTCGGTGTGGGAGCGCGTGCATCGGCGACAAAATCGGCGATCGTGAAATCGGTTTCATGGCCCACCCCCGAAACCACCGGCATTGCGCAGTCAACGATCGCGCGCGCGACAACCTCCTCGTTGAATGCCCACAAATCTTCCATGCTGCCGCCGCCACGGCAAACGATGAGGACATCGACTTCCCTACGGGCTGACGCCGTGCGAATGGCCTGCGCGATTTTTTCGCCGGCGGCCTGGCCCTGAACCGGAGTGGGGTAAAGGACGACGCGAATGCCCGGCATGCGCCGCGCCAGCGTCGTCAGCACGTCGCGCAGCGCCGCCGCTTGCGGGGAAGTCACCACGCCGACGGACCGGGGAGATGCCGGAATGGGCTTCTTGCGCGACGCCTCGAACAGGCCTTCCTGTTCGAGTTTGCGTTTCAGTCGCTCGAATGCCTCGAACAGCACGCCTAGTCCGGAGCGCCGCATGGTTTCGACCGTGAGCTGGAAATCACCGCGCGCTTCGTACAACGTCGGAACCGCGCGCAACTCTACCTGCATGCCGTTTTCAGGCTTCCAGTCGATCAGCGCCGCCTTATGCCGGAAAAATACGCAGCGCACCTGTGCGGTGGCGTCCTTCAGAGAGAAATAACAGTGCCCGGAAGCGGCGCGCGTGAAGTTTGATATCTCTCCGGCGACCCAAAGCAGTGGGAACCCGGCCTCGATGAACTCACGCGCCCTGCGGTTCAGTTCAGCGACCGAAATGATTGCCGGTTGTGAATCATCGACATGCATGCACGGCATTCTAGATCACCAAGGCGCCCGCTATCGTGCAGGCGCACGCGTTGTTTTTGCGAAATGATTCTGCATTTCCCTCTTGACAAAAAAAATTGAACCCGTCTTCCTCGTCCACAGTCATTGTAAAAACGAAACACGATCGCCCGGAGACCCGCGTGGCCACGCGGGGTATGACCACAAGATATTGTTTTTAATACATAAAATTGGCGTGCATTTTTTAATCACAAGACAAAAAATGCTTTCAGAAAACCAACTTACCGCGCCTTTGCAGAAACTGTACACACAGTTATCCACAAAGATTGTGGACAATTTATTGCAGCGAGATTACCGGACGCACCGATTGTCAAGAGCGTCTTGCTGCTTATCTCTTAACTTGCCGCGCCTGGCGATGCGGTTTAAAGTGGCGCGGTTTTTCAATTGCTTGGGAGTCGCGCTTGTTACACATCATAGAAGCGGCCGGGTGGCCGATCTGGCCGTTGATCCTGTGCTCGATCATAACCCTTGGCATCATTGGTGAACGCTTCTACAGCCTGCGCAAGGATTTTGTTGTACCGCGCGATTTGTTACCCAAGGTCGTGCAGGAGTATCGGCAAAAAGGTGTCTCCGCGGACATGCTGAACCGGCTTGCACAAACTGCGCTGCTCGGCCGGATCTTCGCAGCAGCGCTAAAGGAGACCGCCAGTTCGCGCGAAATCATGAAGGAGTCGATTGAAGAGGCCGGCCGTGCCGCAGCGCACGAACTGGACCGCTTTCTGACAACTTTGGGCACCATTGCCACCATGGCCCCACTGCTCGGTCTGCTCGGCACTATCATAGGCATGATCGAAATCTTCGGATCGCAGGGCCCGACCGGCATGGCTAATCCGGGACAGCTTGCTCACGGCATCTCGATTGCGCTCTATAACGCGGCGTTCGGCATCATCGTTGCAGTGCCCAGCCTGGTTTTCTACCGCCACTTCCGTGCCCGCGCCGATTCACTGGTCGTGGAAATGGAAGTACAGGCCGTCAAGCTGGTCGAGATCATCCACGGCCAGCGCCAGGCCTGAAGTCCGGGCACGCCATGAATTTTCGTCGCGGGTCGTTCAGGGAGGAGCCGGAAATCAACCTGGTTCCCTTTATTGATGTACTCATCGTTATAGTCATTTTCCTTGCAGTGACGACAACTTACTCGCGATATTCCGAAATGCAGATCAATCTGCCGACGGCAGACGCAAGCAAGCCTGCGGATCGTCCAAGCCAGATCAATGTCGGCGTATCGACAAGCGGGCAGTACATGATCAATCGCGCCGTCGTGGCATTTACCACGCCGGAAGCCCTGGCGACCGAACTGCAGCGAGCCGCCGGCAAAGGTGCGGACCCGGTCATCATCATCAACGCCGATGCCACTGCTACCCACCAGTCCGTGATCAACGTAATGGAGGCAGCGCGAATCGCCGGCTTCGGCAAAATCACCTTTACGACCCAGCAGCAGCGCCGCTGATCGCCGTCCCCACCCCGGGGTTGGGTGTATGAGCGGCGGTCAATCCACCCTGAGCCCAAGCTGAAAGGGGACAAGGTCTGGCCTTCCTCGATCGTCACTGGTATCGCCTCTCCTGGCTTTCCGTCCTGCTTCTGCCCATCGCAGCGGTGTTTGGATGTGCGGTCGCGTTGCGCCGCACACTCTATCGGGCCGGAATGCTTCCATCGTATCGCGTGCCGGTTCCCGTAATCGTGGTCGGCAACATCACGGCAGGCGGTACCGGGAAAACACCGTTGGTGCTGTGGGTCTGCGATTTTCTCAGGGAGCACGGTTACTCACCGGGCATCGTCAGTCGCGGCTACGGCGGACGCGGTCTTACCATGGCCGTCAGGGAAAGTTCAGCGCCCGCCGTTGCCGGGGACGAGCCGGTACTACTGGCGCAGCGCAGCCGCTGCCCGATCTGGATCGGACGCGATCGTGTCGCCGCTGCCCGGGCGCTGATCGCCGTGAATCCCGGGTGCAATGTCATCGTGACCGACGACGGCCTGCAGCACTATCGCCTGCAGCGCGACTTTGAAATTGCTGTAATCGACGGCAGTCGCGGCACGGGCAACGGCCTTCCGTTCCCGTCCGGGCCCTTGCGTGAAAGCACCGGCCGCCTGGCCGACGTGGACGCAGTCGTTGTAACCGGCGACGGATTCTTACCGGCTGCTGTGCCGGCAACATTCGCAATGGCGCTCGAGGGCAAGGAATTTCGTAACCTTCTGAATCCCGCTTTCCGTCAGGAAGCCGGCGCCTTCCACGGCATGCGCGTACACGCCATCGCCGGCACCGGCAACCCGGCGCGCTTTTTCGATCACCTGCAAAGGCTGGGCCTGAGCTTTGCGGCGCACGCATTTCCGGACCATCATGCGTACTCGCAGGGTGATCTGGCGTTTGGCGACGCCGATGCGATCATCATGACCGAGAAGGATGCGATAAAATGCCTGCGCTTCGCTCGCGAAACCCACTGGGTATTGCCGGTGGATGCGCGCGTCAACGTGGAACTCGGTAGGCTCATCCTCGAAAAAATGAAAACCCGGCATGGATCCTAAACTGCTCGACATCCTGGTCTGCCCGCTGTGCAAAGGACCACTTCTTTACCGGAAGGCCGAAAAGGAACTGGTCTGCAAGGCCTGCCGGCTCGCCTATCCGATACGCGACGACATTCCGGTGATGCTGGAAGATGAAGCGCGCAAACTTCCTCCGGAGGAGGAAGTGCGGTAATTGTTAACTGGTGATTGGAATAGACCTCCCGCCAAGTAACCTACTGCAACCTACCAGTCACCAATCACTAATCACCAGTCACGTGACTTCATTCGTCGTCGTCATTCCCGCCCGCTACGCATCGGTGCGACTGCCCGGCAAGCCGCTTGCAGATATCGCCGGCAAGCCGATGGTCGTTCACGTCGCAGACCGTGCGCGCGAATCCGGTGCAAAGGAAGTTATCGTCGCCACCGACGACCGCAGAATCCACGAAGCGGTTGGGAAATACGGGCACGAGGCGATGATGACGCGGCCGGATCACGCATCCGGCACCGATCGCATCGCCGAAATCGCCTCCGTCCGCGCCTGGGCGGATGACCTCATCGTGGTCAACGTGCAGGGAGACGAACCGCGCATTCCCCCGCAACTGGTCCGCTCGGTGGCTGAGCAACTGGTCAACCACCGTGATGCGGCCATCGCCACCGCCTGCCATCGCATCCATTCGGCAGCGGAAATGTTCGATCCGAACGCGGTTAAGGTCGTGCTCGACAAGGAAGGCTACGCGGCTTATTTTTCGCGGGCGCCCATTCCTTACGCGCGCGATGCGTTCAAGGCCGATTTGACGCGCCTGCCCGAGGCGTTGCCGGTGTATCGGCACCTCGGGCTGTACGCATATCGCTGCAGCTTCCTGAGAATTTATTCGACCCTGGCCCCGAGCGCCATCGAGCGCTTCGAATCCCTGGAGCAGTTGCGCGCACTCTGGCACGGTTACCGCATCAGCGTTGCGGTGACCGACCATGCACCGGATCCCGGCGTGGACACGCCCGAGGATCTGGAGAAAATGCGTCAGGCCTTCTTGGCGGGCACCTGATCACCCTTATAATCTGCGCTGCCAGGCAGATTTACACTCGGCCGAAGTCAGACGGTCAGTCCCACCGATTCGGGGCGTCAACTACCAGGATAGGAGAGAAATGCGACTCATCCTTCTCGGCGCGCCCGGTGCCGGCAAAGGCACGCAGGCCGTCTTCATCACCGGGAAATTCGGCATTCCCCAGATTTCCACGGGCGATATGCTGCGCGCCGCCATCAAGGCCGGTGCACCGCTCGGCCTGGCGGCGAAAAAATTCATGGACGCCGGCGCCCTGGTGCCCGATAACGTGATCATCGGCCTGGTGAAAGAACGCATCAAACAATCCGATGCGGCCAAGGGCTTCTTATTCGACGGTTTCCCGCGCACGATTCCGCAGGCCGATGCGATGAAAAGCGCCGGCGTCATGCTCGACTACGTCATCGAAATCGACGTGGAAGACGCTGAAATCGTCAAGCGTCTGTCGGGACGGCGCGTGCATCCCGCCTCGGGCCGAACCTATCACGTGATGTTCAATCCGCCCAAAAAATCCGGCAAGGACGATCTCACCGGAGAGGAATTGGTCCAGCGGGAGGACGACAAGGAAGCCACCGTCAAGAATCGTCTCGATGTCTACCATTCGCAGACCAAGCCGCTTGTTGCCTACTATTCCGATTGGGCGAAGAGCGGCGTGCCCGGCGCCCCGAAATACGTAAAGATCGCCGGCATCGGCTCGATGGAGTCGATCCGCGACCGCATCTTCGCGGCTTTGAAATAACAGACCTTCACCGCAGAGGCGCGGAGGCGCAGAGGAAACGCAGAGTAAGGACGAAACGAACACGGAAATCGATGCGGGATACAGGCAATGATCGTCAGGTCTGCACATACCGCCACATGTTTCCTGTCAAAGTCTTGTTTTCCTCCGC
>JANMYN010000798.1:0-1796 GCA_031382195.1 Betaproteobacteria bacterium | reverse complement strand
CCGACAATCGAATCAGCAGGGGTTTGCACGCCACGACAGCATTTCGGCTACCCATCGGTCTTCCCCGTTCTTGTTTTTCCTCCGCGTCCTCTGCGTCCTCCGCGGTTCAGAACGAAAAGGGGCAACAAATGAAAATGAAGGCTGCAGTGATCCGGCAGATGGGCCTGCCGCAGCCGTACGCGGACAGCAAGCCGATGAGCATCGAGGAAGTCGAGCTCGACAAGCCGGGGCAGCGCGAAGTGCTGGTGCAGATCAAGGCGGCGAGCCTGTGCCACTCCGATCTTTCGACGGTCAACGGCGACCGTCCGCGACAGATGCCGATGGTGCTCGGCCACGAAGCGTCCGGCGTAGTGCAGGAAGTTGGCGGCAGCATCAACGACCTCAAGGTCGGCGATCACGTGGCGCTGGTTTTCGCGCCGAGCTGCGGCCAGTGCCCGCCTTGCGTGGAAGGCCATCCGGGTCGTTGCGAGCCGGGACAACAAGCGAACGGCGCCGGCAAACTGCTTAACGGCGGCATGCGCCTGAGTCAGAAGGGCGAGCCTGTCTATCATCACGTCGGCGTATCGGCCTTTGCGGAGTATTGCGTCGTCAATCGTGGTTCGCTGGTAAAAATCGACAGCTCACTGCCTTTCGATGAAGCCGCGCTGTTCGGGTGTGCGGTGCTGACTGGCGTGGGCGCGGTATTCAATACTGCTCAAGTCTTTCCCGGGTCGAAGGTCGCGGTCTTGGGTCTCGGCGGCGTCGGCCTGAATTCGCTGCTCGGCGCCATCGTCGCCGGTGCGCAGCAGATCGTCGCGCTCGACCTGCATGACGACAAGTTGAAACTTGCGAAAGAACTGGGCGCCACCGACACCGTCAACGCGAAGGACCCGGACGCCATCCAGAAGGTCAAGGATCTGACCGGCGGCGGCGTGCATTTCGCGTTCGAGATGGCCGGATCGGTGCAGGCGATGGAACTCGCTTATCGCATCACGCGTCGCGGCGGCACCACCGTCTCCGCCGGCCTGCCGCATCCCGACCACCGCTGGCCGCTGCAGCACGTCAACATGGTCGCCGAGGAACGCACCATCAAAGGCAGTTACGTCGGCTCCTGCGTCGCATCGCGCGACATCCCGCGCTATATCGATCTCTATCGCCGCGGCATGCTGCCGGTGAACAAACTCATGAGCGACCACATCAAGCTCGAAGACATCAACACCGGCTTCGACCGCCTCGCCTCCGGCCACACCGTCCGCCAGATAATAATGATGTAGTACCTACACCCTACTAATTACACCCAACACGGAGGCACGGAGAACACGGAGGACACAGAGGAAAAGCAACAACAGAGAGATATCCTGGATTCGAAAGTTTTCGAGGTCGACGATGTGTCTCCACGAAAGCTGGCAGTTAGGGTCCACGAACTAATGCACTGCTCTTAACACCCATTTGTGTTCTTCCTCTGTGTTCTCCGTGCTCTCCGTGCCTCCGTGTTGAGATTTTGACCTTATGCCAAATTCACCACGTTACCGCGCCGAAGACCTCGTGCGCTTCGCGACGGCGCTGCTCGACAAGGCAGGCCTCGAGTCAGACAAATCCAAAGTCGTCGCCGGGATCCTGGTCGAAGGCGATCTGCTCGGCCACACCACGCATGGCCTGCAGTTGCTGGCGCCTTATCTGAACGATCTGGAGAAAGGCGGCATGACGAAATCCGGATCGCCGCGCGTGATCGCGGACTTCCCCGCGGCCGTCACCTGGGACGGCATGCGCCTGCCCGGCACCTGGCTCACTGCACGCGCCATCGATCTCGCGCTGGA
>JANMYN010000482.1:0-4098 GCA_031382195.1 Betaproteobacteria bacterium | reverse complement strand
CCCTGAGGGCGGAGAGGGAGAAGGAACTGCCTGTTGCCAACTACTACGGCATCCGGCGCCCTCTCCAGCTTGCTGGAGAGCATTTCGCCGACTCGGCGTTGGCGGAGCCATCCGGGGCGGGAGGCGAAACCGTAAATGCGCTACCCGCAAACGGGTGATTTCATCACTAACGAGTCCGCGCATTGGGGGGTGAGGTGATCTCCTACATCGTCCGCCAGTCCATCCGCTATCCCGGCGTGATCGTCACGCTGGCCGTGACGATCGTTGTCTACGGATTGTTTACGCTGTCGCGGGCGCACCTGGATGTATTTCCGGAGTTCTCTCCCAGCCAGGTCGTGATCCAGACCGAAGCGCCGGGACTATCCGCGGAGCTGGTCGAAATCCAGGTATCCCAGCCGATCGAGAACGCGCTGTCGGGTGTATCCGGACTCGAGAGCCTGCGCTCGCAATCGATTCCCGGCTTGTCGGTGGTGCATGTGTTCTTCCAGGATGGCTCGGACAGCTACCGCAATCGCCAAGTGGTGGGCGAGCGTCTGGCCGCGTTGCCGGCGCAATTGCCGAAGGGCATCGTGCCCGCGATGACTCCCCTGACTTCGTCAGCCAGCACTGTGCTCGGGATCGGCATCACGTCCACCAGGCGCAGCCTCATGGAAATGCGCACGCTGGTCGACTGGGTCATCCGTCCGCACCTGCTGGCGGTGCGCGGCGTGGCGGAAGTCAATGTATTCGGCGGGGACGTGCGCCAATGGCAGATTCAGGTCGACCCGGAAAAACTGCAACGCTACGGCATGGCGCTGGAGGACGTGGTTGTCGCGGCGCGTCGGGCAACCGGCGTAGCCGGCGCTGGTTTTGTGACAACGCCCAATCAGCACATTTTGCTGCAGGTCGACGTGCAACCGAAAGCCGTCGCAGATGTCGCCCGGGCCGTGCTTGCCTATCGCGATGGCCGGGCGGTGCGCATCGGCGATCTTGCGCAAGTCTTGGAAGGAGCGGCACCGTCGATTGGCGCCGCAGCAATCGACGGCACACCCGGCGTGTTCATGATGGTACAGGGCCAGCTAGGATCGAATACGCACGCGGTGACCAAGGATCTGGAAGCCGCGGTAGCCGAACTCAACCCCTTGCTGGAGAAAGAAGGCGTCACGCTGCACCCGCAACTGTTTCGTCCGGCAAATTTTATCGAAACTGCCGTGCGCAACGTCCAACGCGACATCCTCATTGGTTCGCTGCTCGTGGTGGTCGTGCTGTTTCTGTTCCTGTTCAACACCCGTACCGCTTTCATCTGCGCCACGGCGATTCCGGTTTCGCTGCTGTCCGCGGTACTGGTTCTGGATTATTTCAACGTAACGCTGAACATCATGGTGATGGGCGGGTTGGCGATCGCGCTGGGCGAGGTCGTGGACGACGCGATCATCGACACCGAGAACATTTTCCGGCGCCTGCGGCTGAATCGCGCGTCGCTGCGGCCGCAACCGGTATGGGAAGTCGTGTTGGCCGCTTCGGTGGAAGTACGCAGCTCGGTGGTGTACGCGACCTTCATCGTCGCTCTGGTGTTCGTTCCATTGCTTACGCTGGGAGGCGTCGCCGGCAAGCTGTTCGCGCCGCTCGGGCTTGCCTATATTTTCGCGATTCTCGCGTCGCTGGTGATTGCCGTTACGCTGACGCCGGCGTTGTGTTACCTGCTGCTGGCGCGGGCCGAGCTGAAGGCAGAAGACCCGCCGTTCGTGCGCTGGCTGAAGCCGAAGTATCTGAGGCTACTGGGCCGCATCGAGCGCTATCCGGGACGCGTGATCAGCGTGACGGGCATCGTTATCGCGATCGGCATTGGCCTGCTTCCGCTGTTTGCGGGACAATTCATCCCGGCGCTGCGCGAAGGCCACTACATCATGCACATGTCGGCGGTGCCGGGAACCTCCGAAGCGGAGTCGATGCGCATCGGCCAGAAAGTCTCGCGGGCCATCGGTTCGATTGAGGGCGTGCGGTCGGTGGCGCAATGGGTCGGACGTTCGAAGAACGGCGCCGATACATTCGGCACGCATTACAGCGAGTTCGAAATCGAGATTGGCCCACTGCCGGGCAAGGAGCAGGTGCGCATCCTGCAGGAGATCCGGAAAACGCTATCGGGCCAGCGCGGTGGCGCATTTCCCGGCGTGACCTTCGCCGTCAATACTTTCCTGACCGAGCGCATCGAGGAAACCATCACCGGCTATGCCGCGCCCTTCGTGGTGAATCTCTACGGATCATCACTCGACCTGTTGGACCGCGATGCGCTGGCGATTGCCGCCGAACTTGCCAAGGTGCCGGGTGCGCGCGATGTCCAGATTCAGGCACAGCCCGGCGCGCCGCAGTTGTCCATTCGCCTGCGTCACGAGCGCGTCGCCGCACTCGGACTGCAACCGTTGACCGTGCTCGAAGCGGTGCAGACGGCGTACGAAGGTGCGCAGGCGGCGCAGATCTTCCGCGGCAACCAGATCATCGATCTGATGGTCGTGATGGATCCAGCGCACCGCAATCGCATCAGCGAAGTGTCCGCGCTGCCGTTGCGCAATCCCGACGGCAGGCTTGTCAGGCTGGGCGATATTGCGGACATCGAGATAACCGGCGGGCGCTACAAGATATTGCACGCGGGAGGACGCCGCATCCAGACCGTGACGGCCGGCGTCGATGGCCGCGACATCGAACAATTCGAGCGCGATGCCCGTGCCCGCATCGGCGAGAAAGTGAAACTGGCGGAAGGCAACTACGTCGCCTATGCCGGTGCGGCACAAGCGCAGGCCCAGGCGCGGTCCGATCTACTGCTGCATTCGGCGCTGGCGGGCGTCGGCATCTTCCTGCTGCTCTATATCGCCTTCAACAATCTGCACAACCTGATGATCGCTTTTGTGAACCTGCCGTTCGCGTTGATCGGCGGCGTGATTGCAGTGTTTGCCAGCGGCGGCTGGATGTCGCTCGGTTCGCTGGTCGGCTTCGTCACGCTGTTCGGTATTACGCTACGCAACTCGATCATGCTGGTGTCGCATTACCAGCACCTGGTGGATGTGGAGCGGTTGCCGTGGAATACGGATACCGCGCTGCGCGGCGCCGGCGAGCGTCTGCCTTCGATTTTGATGACGGCATTGGTTACCGCGCTGGCCCTGATGCCGCTTGCGCTCGGCAGCGGCGAGCCCGGGCGGGAGATAGAAGGGCCGATGGCCACCATCATTGTCGGGGGTCTGGCCACCTCGACCCTGCTCAACCTCCTGGTGCTGCCGGCTATCCTGCTGCATTTCGGCCGCTTCGCACCAGGCGAAGATGTAAGCCAGGGTTGATCTTCGCGACCAACCTATTACATAGTGCGAATATCCGCTGGACCAATGTTTCATCGGACCAAATACCTACAGGTTCAGGTATCTATTAAGATCGAAGGGCAGCCAAGGAGAGCCCAGTCATGTCGACGATTGCATTGACCAAGGATAATTTTGAGCAGGTGGTGACGGGCAACGACACGGTCATCGTGGATTTTTGGGCGCCGTGGTGCGGCCCCTGCCGCGGGTTCGCGCCGGTATTCGAAGCGACTTCCGAGAAGCACGAAGGTGTGGTGTTCGCCAAGGTGAATACCGAGGAGGAACCTGAACTGGCCGGACACTTCGAGATTCGCTCGATTCCGACGCTGATGGTATTCCGCGAGAAAGTGATCCTGTTTTCGCAGCCGGGCGCGTTGCCTGCATCGGGTCTGGAAGCCGTTATCGAGAAAGTGCAGGCCATCGACATGGCCGAAGTCCATCGCGATATTGCGGCGCAGGAAGCCGTGGAAGCCGGCGCGCCGTCCTGATTTGATGGCGCCCGTCGTCCTTGACGAACCCGCGTTCGATCATTTCGTGTCCGACAACGACACGGCAGTGATCGCTTTTATTGATGAAAACGCAAACCCGGCCGTATTTTCCGCGCTGGCGCGCGAGGTACTCGGCAAGTACCCCAGCGTCGCCTTTGCGCAGGTTCAAGGCGAGAGCCGCGGTCTATTTGACATGTTCGGTCTCGACGGGACCGCGGCTGCGATCTTCCGCAGGCGCATCGTGATGCACCTCGAATCGGGCCTGCCAGACGCAGGTCGCCTGACCC
>JANMYN010000476.1:0-2232 GCA_031382195.1 Betaproteobacteria bacterium | reverse complement strand
GCGCAGCACCACGCGCGCTTGCTTGACCGGGCTCTCGTTGGCCGCGCGCAAATTGTCGGCGAGCGCGCGCGCGTTCGGTGTCTCGCCTTCTTTCAACGCCGGCAGGCTGCGCCGGATGTTCTCGGTGCCGAAGTGGGTGTTGCCGCTGACCTGGACCTTGCCGATGCGCGCTTCGACCACGCGCAATATCACAACGCCGCGTTCGAGTGCCTGCTCCGGAAGGAATACCTGCACGGCGCCAAAGCCGGCTTGCCGGTACGCGCCTTCGAGGGCTTCGAGCGCGCGCTGCACATCGGCAAAATCACGCTGCTTGCCCTTGTACGGGGCAAGCACCGCCTGGATCTTCTTTGGCTTGAGGAGTGTGTTGCCTTCGACGCGATAGGCCGAAATGTCAAAGCGCAGCGACACCGGATCCGCTCCGATCGCCGCCGACGCCGCGAGTAGACCAATACCCGCAATGAGTATTCGCCCGAATACACCGCACTGCATACGCCCTCCCTTTTCGGCGCCTGCGTTACGCTAATCTGGCCCGCCTTATTCAGACTTATTTTTGATGGCGGAGCCGCAATGACGACGGGAGTATAGGCCCATGCATTTAGGCTGGGAAGTAAACACTAGTCATTGGTAAGCGATTTGTAATCACTCTAGAATTCGTGTCCCCCCGGAACTCCGCCCACTTGGCAAAGACCCGCACCGTGTTTGTTTCCACAAGAACGCGGAACTTCGAGTGTATTAGTAAGAATTCAATGTAAGCCTTCGCGATAATTGACGGACCTGGATTATGCAAAGGCGGCCCATCCCGGAATCCGGCTGACGTAATCCAGGCTTGGCAATTTGCAGTTCCGGACTTCTCCAACACATTCGGGCCCTTGGGAAGCCCCGCATTCAGGAATTTAAAAGGTGGGCAGCTCGGCCCGGATGCCGGTCTAAAGACTCCGTTCACGCGCGGCTTTTGCATCTTGCCCATCCGGCGATGCGCCGCAGCAGCCTTCAAGATGCATTTCAGGCCCGCGCATCGGCAAGGACCACTTCACGGAAACGTAAGGCAGAATGTCCCACGTCGGCTCGAGTCGCCTTGCCAGCTTCTATCATCATTATCGGAGAGGCCTGCGCAGCACCAGCCGATCGGTAGGCATCTGCGGTCGCATGAATGTACGCGAGCAGGCCCACTACTCCAACGAATGCAGCGATGTACTCCACGATTTCCGTTTTCGTCAGCTTCATGATTCGCTCCTTAAGAAATAACTGGCGCACATGAGCACCAGCTCATGGTCAGCAATGTACGCAAGACGTGCGCGCGACTCATGTGAGGATTGCCGTTCGAATGCGGGAATATTTACGACGAGCTGATGTGATCCAATTCACAACGGGCGGCCGTGATCCAATTTGGCTGCCGTATCAACTGGCCGTGCGGCGGGCAGTTGGGTGTCCGCGGCAACAAAACCCGCGGAAAGTCGATTTGACGTTACCGCGAGCAATCGCGATCTGGGCGCGTGGTCGCAAGCGACAGTAATTCAGCACGATGCAGAAGCCCAAATAAAAAAGCCCACCCTGTCGAGTTGGGCTTTTTCATGTTGGGCGCCTGGCGGTGACCTACTTTAGTTGCGACGTAACCTGACCGGAGGTCAGGTTAGTCTTCACTGAAACAAGCCCTGGGAGCGGGGTGGGAATGGGAATGCCCTGAAGGCAGAGCGCCGGATGGACGGTGAGGCAGGGCTTGTTTTCGTCCCGAAAGTAGCTCCCCGCAAAGCGCATCGCATAAAGCAAAAAACCCCTGCCCGGATTCGGGGAGGGGCTTTTGTGCTTTATTGGGCGCCTGGCGGTGACCTACTTTCGCGCGGGCAATCCGCACTATCATCGGCGCAGAGTCGTTTCACCGTCCTGTTCGGGATGGGAAGGCGTGGGTCCAACTCGCTATGGCCGCCAAGCAAACGGGTGGGGCGTCGTCTTCAGGACGCGGCCCCGCATTCTTGGGCGTATGGCTTTAACAATCTGGAAGAAGTACAACTGGGTTCAAATCGGCAACACAAACAACTTGAAGTCGCCTTGGCATTCACGCAGTCCTGAGTCCTTTCGACTCAGTCCTGCTGTTCACTCAAGGTTATAGGATCAAGTCGCACGGGCAATTAGTATCGGTTAGCTTAACGTGTTGCCACGCTTCCACACCCGACCTATCAACGCGGTGGTCTACCGCGACCCTTTAGGTGACTTACATCACGGGACGTCTCATCT
>JANMYN010000473.1:0-4967 GCA_031382195.1 Betaproteobacteria bacterium | reverse complement strand
TCCGGGCCGGCGCTTTCCCGGATACTCGGATGGTCGAATTTCCGTCCCTGATGCGAGAACTGATTAATGCAAGATGAGAGGGAAAGTGATCCCGATAACGGCTGCGCGCCGGTGCCGTTACGAGATGGCACTATTCCAACCGGCGCGGCACCCGCTGTCACCAGTGTCATTGTTCTCAGCTACAACAAATTTGCCGAAACGACGGGGCGTTGCCTGGAGAGCCTGGCAGACGATCCGGATTTTCCAGGTTGGAATGTTGTCGTCGTGGACAATGCCTCGGACCAGAATACGCGTTCATTGCTCGCCGCCGCAGCGCAAAAGTATCCTTCCGTCAGGCCCATCCTCAGCGAAACGAATCGGGGCTTTGCCGGGGGCATGAATCTAGGCATGCGACAGGCGCGAGGCGACGTTTTCATTCTGCTCAATAGCGATACCATGGTGCCGCCCGGAACAATCGCGCGCATCGCGGACACCATTCGTTCCAGGCCGGAGATCGGACTCCTGGGGCCCGTCAGCAACGCGGCGGGAAACGAACAGGGGATCTTCGCCAAGAGTGCGCGACCGCAGGACGCCATTGCCGAGGGAATCGCGTTTGTCAACGCGGCCCATGGCCACCCGCTCGTTGCGGCATATCGGCTGGACTTCTGTTGCGTTGCCTTGCGCAGAGCTACCTTTGCAATCGTCGGCGAACTCGACGAAAACTTCGGCCGCGGGTATTACGAGGACTTCGACTATTCCCTGCGGGTTCGACGCGCGGGCCTGGATCTCGCCGTCCTCGAAGACGCCTTCATCTATCACCAGGGCAGCGCAAGTTTCAAAGAGCTTGGCAAGGAAACCCGGAATCTGATTGCGCGCAATAAAGCGATTCTGCTGGCCAAGCATGGCAAAGACGTATGGTTTTCCCACAGCCGCGATGCCAATCTCTCGGTACTGAGCCAGTACTTGCGAATGTCCCAGGCGGGCGAGCCGCCGTTACCATACCGCGTGTCGAACCGATTGGCTCTGGCGAAGACAAATCGACCCCGCAGTTGGTGGAAACGCTGGCGCTATGACAGACGGGTGGCGCAGGTTGAACAGGCGCTGCGGAATTGCAATCCTGGTCCCGCACGCACGCAATGACTGTGACACACGCCGAATTCATCGAGGGTAAAGGTCGAAGCAGCGACCACGGGGCGATCGGAGCATGCCGGATCTGTGGCGGTCCGTTGGTGCGCGCTTTTCGGGTCCGGGAGATGATGTTCGGAACCCGTGAAGAGTTTCAGTACCACCAGTGCGCGGATTGCGATTGCCTGCAAATCGATGCTGTTCCGGCGGATATTGGGCGCCATTATCCGACCAACTATTACAGCTACGACCTCGGCCGCCATCACCAATGGAAAAGGTGGCGGCGTGGATTGAGGCGGCGATGGATCCTTACAGCACCGGACGGAGTATCCAGCGTTCTTAATGTTTTCTCGGGGTCGGACGAGTTGTTCCATCTATATCGTAGTATCGGCGTGAAACCCGGATGCAAGCTGTTGGACGTGGGCGCCGGGTCGGGCGGACATGTGCTGGAACTGCGGGATGCTGGCGTTACCGCGGCGATCGGCCTGGACCCTTTCCTGAAGCAAGATGTGGTCGTGGATGGCGAGACCGTGGTTTACCGTAGAACGCTTAAAGAAATGACAGGTGCGTTCGACCTGATCACCTTTCACCACTCTCTGGAGCACATGCCGCAGCAAATTGAGGCCTTGGCAGAGTCCATGCAACGCCTTGCCGATGGTGGCCGCATACTGGTGCGTATACCAACGGTGACATCGGAAGCCTTCGAGCGTTACCAGGAAGACTGGGTGAGTCTCGATGCGCCGCGGCATTTCTTTCTACACTCTCATCGGAGTCTGGCGATTGCGGCATCGAAGGCAGGTCTCAGAATTTCCCGTCTGTGGTGTGATTCCACATCCATCCAATTCATGGCAAGCGAGCAATACCGCAAAGACATACCCCTGACTGATCCGCGCAGCTCGGCACTTGGCACCAGAGGGGGACTATTTACCCGGTCCCAAAGACGGGAATTCGAACGCCGGACAAGGGCTTTGAACCGGGCCCTGCGCGGGGACTCCATCTGCGCGCTGTTGAGCGTCGACACATCCGACCGGAAACAGACACAGTGAAGCTGCGGAAATCCGCCACTTCGATTGCGAAGGCGTATCCCTTCCGCGAAATCAGCGACCGCCTCGCTGTCGGGTCGTCGCCGGACAGCGTGAGCATGCGATTTTTCAATGCTTTGTCGCCTTCACTCGCAATGGGTCATTCGGCGAAGCTCGATTTATCGGGCCGGACGGACAATGTGAACGCACGGCGCGCCGCGGGAGCATGAAGCCCATCGTGCTTTTTTGTAAGTCCTATCGCGACGATGTCCTGCGCGTTCGGCGCTTGCTCGAGAGCATTGAACGCTTCAACATCGACGCACTCGCCGTGTACGTATCGGTTCCCGCGTCCGATGCCGCACTCTTCCGGGAGCGTTGTGCCGGGCAGGCATTTACCTTGTTGAGCGACGAAGAAGTGGTCGGCGCAAACCCCGATCTCGACCGGGACATGTTCTCCACATTGCCCGGGGGGATTTCGCAGCAGGTTGTCAAGTCGGAGTTCTGGCGCCTGGGCCTGAGCGAGGCCTTTGTCTGTCTCGACAGCGATTGCTATTTCCTGAGACCGTTTCAATCCGCCGATTTCTTGGCGCCAGGCGGCATACCCTACACAGTCATGCACGAAGCAAAAGAACTCATGCAATTCGCAGCGTTGTCGCGGATGAGGCAGATTGCCAAGAACTGGGAACGGGACAGCGAGGATTTGAAGCGGATTTTCGGCCGCACAGGAAGGGTTTGGGATTTTGGGCCGGTGCCTGTAGTCTGGAGTGGACGAGTCTGGAAGGACCTGGGCGAGAAATTTCTGCGACCCCGCGGCATGACGATTCTCGATGCGATCAACACGCACCCGGGAGAGTTGCGCTGGTACGGGGAGGCGTTGCTCGCCTTCGGCAGCATACCGATCCTGCCGATCGAGCCGCTGTTCCGCTGTTACCACTACGAGGAGCAGTATTATTTCTGGAAGCGTCTCGGGGAAACAAATGAAACCATCAAGAAAAACTATCTCGGAGTCTGCATGCAGTCAAACTGGGATAAGGATCTGGACCTGGTGAAGCGCTTCAAGTTCAGCAAGCTGCGTCGCAGAATCAAACGCGCCATCACTGGATTTTGAGCCGGTCTCGATTGGCGTGGCTACCGGAACCGCAATGCGCATTTCAGTGATCGTCATCACCAAAAACGAAGCGGCTTGCATTGCGCGCTGCCTGGGTTCGGTATCGTGGACAGACGAGATCATAGTGCTCGACTCCGGCAGCACCGACGATACCGTCAGAATCTGCCGCGAATACGGCGCGCACGTCCATCAAACCGACTGGCCCGGGTTCGGCCCGCAAAAGAATCGCGCGCTGGAACAGGCCACGGGCGACTGGGTGTTGTCCCTGGATGCGGACGAGTGGGTGACGCCGGATCTGCGGGAAGAAATCCTCAACGTTATCTCCCGCCCCGATGAGGCCACGGCGTTGCGCATCCCGCGGCTGTCGAGTTTTTGCGGAAGATTCATGCATCACTCGGGATGGTGGCCTGACTACGTGACCCGGTTATTCAAGCGCGGTGCCGCGCGATTCAGCGACGATGTGGTACACGAACATGTGATCGTCGATGGCAAAACCGGCACATTGCGCTCACCCCTTATGCACGAGACCTTCGTCGATCTCGACGAGCTTCTCGGGAAGATGAACAACTATTCGACCTTGTCCGCGCAGGAGATGCATCGCAGCGGTAAACGCTCGGGTTTGTCGATGGCGCTGGCTCGCGCCGCATGGGCCTTCTTGCGCACTTATTTTCTGCGGGGCGGGTTTCTCGACGGCCGCGAAGGGTTCATGCTGGCGGTGGCGACAGCGGAGGGCACCTATTACCGCTATGTCAAACTGCTGCTGCTGCAGCAAAACAAGTGACGCGCGCAACGCTTTCCGTGCGCACAGCGGCAAGCCATCACCCCGGCTTCCACCTGACTGAAATCCCGGCCCGCGTGCTGGTGATCGTTACCCGGCGCATCGGCGACGTGCTGCTGACGGCGCCGTTGATCCGGTCCATCAAGGACGCCTGGCCTGCGACGCACATAGATTTACTGGTATTCATGGGCACGGAGAGCGTGCTCGCCGGCGATCCGGATATCGATCGAATCATCGTGGTGCCGCCGTCCGGGAAGGCGCGCTTCATCCGGCAGATGTGGCGCAAGTATGATCTCGCCATTTCCACTTCCCCGAGCGACCGGCCGACGCTGTACGCGTGGGCCGCCGGAAAAACGCGCATCGGTGTCATGACCGATGGCTTCAAGAGTGTCTGGAAGCGCGTGCTGCTCGACGCCACTGTGCCGTTCGACAATATCGACTTGCACACGGTCGTCCAGAATCTGCGGCTCGCCGATTTGCTCGGCCTGCCGGGTCGCTTTGATATCCCCATTGAATGGTCAGCGCAAGACGAGGCTGCGATCGCCGGCGTGTTTCCGAAATTTGGCAGCACAAAATTTGCGGTGATGCACCTGTATCCGAAATTTACTTACAAGATGTGGCATCTGGAGCAGTGGCAGGCCCTTGCGCGATGGTTGAACTCTCGCGGCCTGGTTGTCGTTCTCACCGGCAGCGCAGATAACGAAGAAATAAACTACGTCCGCCGTTTCGCCGATTCCGTTTCGCCGTCACCGGTCAATCTGGCAGGCCAACTCAATTTCAGTCAACTGGCACTATTGCTGAAGCGCGCGGCACTTTATGTAGGTCCGGATACGGTCGCTACACACCTGGCTGCCGCCATGGGTACGCCGACAGTCGCGCTGTTTGGCCCTTCGAACCCAGTGAAGTGGGGTCCCTGGCCCCGGAATCACAAGGCGGATGCGTCTCCTTATGCGTT
>JANMYN010000443.1:0-3260 GCA_031382195.1 Betaproteobacteria bacterium | reverse complement strand
GAGCATGTATCGCGACGACACATACATGCGTGTGTACTGGGAAGGAGCGGCAATGCTGTTGATAGCCGACGTGCGCTTGCGGCAGCTGACCGCCGGGAAGCAGTCCCTGGATACGGCATTGGCGGCACTGAATGACTGCTGTGGCGCGACTGATCGAGCCTGGAGCGCACGCGCGCTATTCGACCGACTTGACGAAGTAACGGGCACCGGCGTGTTCCGCGAAATCTACGATCAGCATGTGGCCTCGAGGACCTTCCCCGACCTCAAACAGACTTACCGGGCGCTGGGTGTCACAATCGGCGCGGGCGGCATCGGACTTTCCACCGAGGACAGGGAAAGGCGTTTGCGTGAATCGATCATGGAAACCGGTGCCCATGTCGTCAGCGGGAATACCGGAAACTGAATCGCCATGGCGAGCGCGCTGATCGCCTACCTGCATTACATTGCGATGATGTCGATCGCTGTGATTCTGGTTGTCGAATACATGCTCTGCGTGCCCGGCATGACCGGCAGCTTCGTGCGTGTGCTGGTGCGCCTCGATCAGCTCTACGCGGGTCTCGCGCTGCTGGCGCTGGGCAGCGGGGCGGCTCGTGTCGTCTGGTTCGGCAAGGGCGCGGCGTTCTATCTTCACAATCCGGTCTTCTACATCAAAGTAGCGCTGTTCCTGGCGGTCGGACTGATTTCCATTCCGCCGACGCTGCAATATCTGCGCTGGATGCGCGGCCTCGAATCCGGTGCCACGAAAGTGGTTGCGGATTACCAGGTGATCCGGGTCCGCCGTCACATCCTTGTGGAGCTGATCTTGTTCGCCCTTATTCCCCTGATGGCAACGCTGATGGCCCGCGGCATCGGTATGCAGACGCTCGCACAATGACCCGATTTGTGGCGGGCTTCCCGTCACGGATGATTGCGAGCGCTTCCCTCATGCTGATTTGCGTAGCAGCCCAGGCAGCTTCGCCGCATCGCTACGAAGTCAGTGTGGACGACGGGCTCGAACGGCTCGCGGTGCACGCATGTTTCGACGGAAAGGCGCCGGACGTGCTGGTTGCGGAGTCAGATGGGGCCAGGATATATCTCGAGTCGATGCGGCTCGGCGAAAAGTTACTCGAACCCGCGGGCGATAAGGTAATTCTTGGCGCCGTAAGCGAAAACATCTGTGTCGATTATCAGGTGAAGCTGCAACCGGCGCAAAGCCGCGCGCAGACCGGCGGGCCGGAAACCCGCCGGGTTGGTCGCGATATGCTGACTTCGATCGGCGATTGGCTATGGCGGCCGCAGGATTCCCAGGCCAGCCTGGAACTGAGCTTCCGCCTGCCGGCCGGTGTGGAGGTTTCCGCGCCCTGGCTCCGCACTACGGGACGCGACGGTCAGCCGGTATTTATTATCGGGGTCACACCGCACAATTGGCCGGGGGTGGTGGTCTTCGGACATTTCGCTCTTCGGGACATCGAGGTGCCTGGCGCGGTCCTGCATCTTGCGCTCCTCGACACTCTGACGGGGGCACAGCAGGCGCAGTTGGAAACGTGGATCGGCGACACAGCCCGTCACGTTGCCATGCTGTACGGCCGCTTCCCGGTTGCATCGCTGCAAGTGGTGGTCGCGCCCACGCCGCGCGGTCGCGGCCCGGTTCCCTGGGCTTACGTATCGCGCGGCGGCGGACCCGCGGTCCACCTGTTCATCAATGCCGCGCGCTCATCCGGGGAGTTCGCCCGCGACTGGAGCCTGACCCACGAACTGTCGCATCTTTTTCTGCCCTATGTCGCCGCGCGTGATGCCTGGCTGTTTGAGGGCATGCCGACTTATCTGCAGAATGTGTTGATGGCGCGTGGCGGGGCGATCAGCGTGGACGAGGCGTGGCAGCGGATGCGCACGGGGTTTCAGCGCGGTGAGCGCACCGCGCCGGATTTGAGTCTTGCCCACGCAAGCGAGCGCATCGGCTACAGCGGAATCTATCCGCGTGTGTACTGGGGCGGTGCCGCGCTGATGCTCGCCGCCGATCTTGAGTTGCGCAGCGGCACCGGCGGCCGGCAGTCGCTCGACACTGCGCTGGAGCAACTGTCGCATTGCTGCGCGTCCGAAGTGCGGCGCTGGAACGCACAGGAGATCATCGTCAGGCTCGACGAAGTGACCGGCACGGCAGTGTTCAGCGATCTGGTGCGTGCCCAGTTCGAAGCCGAGGGCTTTCCCGATTACGAAGCGGTATTGGCGCGTGCGGGCGTGAAGGTCGAGGGCACGAAAGTGGAGTTCGATGCATCGGCGCCGTGGGCGGCGGAACGCGATGCGCTGATGCGCCCGTCAGCCATCGCACCGCGCTGAGTCCCTCTGGCGTCACAAATAAACCTAGTTCTCACCACGAAGGCGCGAAGAACACGAAGTAACACGAAGAGAGGCCTTTGGGGTGAGGAGCGGGCACGTCCATTGTCGGCCAATGCCTGTCCATGTGAAGCGCCTCAGAAAACCGCAATTTCTTGGCCGCACCTAAAATCACCAATCCCCGGCAGCGTGGAGCGGAGGAGCTTTCGTTTTTTTGCACTCCTTCGTGTTACTTCGTGTTCTTCGTGCCTTCGTGGTGAGATTTTCGATTTCGTGCTTTCTGCCATCCCGGCCGATAAGGGCTGCAGGATTCCGTTACCATGTGCGCCTTTCCGGATCGATCCCCATGCAACCCGACGAGCTTTGCTTTCTGCCGGCCCACGAGCTGGTACGCCGAATCCGTGCGCGTGAACTGTCCGCCGTCGAAGTGATGGACGCCCACATCGCGCAGATCGAACGTGTCAATCCCGAGGTCAACGCCATCGTGACTTTCCTGCCTGAACTGGGGCGTGAAGGCGCGCGCGCGGTCGATGCGGCGCTGGCGCGCGGCGACAACCCCGGCCCGCTCGCGGGATTGCCGGTTGCGCACAAAGATCTGATCGCCACTAAGGGTATACGAACCACGTTCGGTTCGCCGATTTTCAAGGATTTCGTGCCGGATGCCGACGCGATTATCGTCGAACGCCTTAAGAAAGCCGGCGCAATCACGATCGGAAAAACCAATACCCCCGAATTCGGCGCCGGCTCGCAAACCTTCAATCCGGTGTTCGGTGCGACGCGAAATCCGTACGATCTCGCCAGGACCTGCGGCGGCAGCAGTGGTGGTGCGGCGGCGGCACTGGCCTGCGGCCTGCTGCCGATCGCCGACGGCACGGACATGGGCGGCAGCCTGCGCAATCCGGCCAGTTTCTGCAATGTGGTCGGCTTGCGGCCTTCGGCCGGTCGCG
>JANMYN010000414.1:0-3089 GCA_031382195.1 Betaproteobacteria bacterium | reverse complement strand
CCCAGCGGAACCAAGCGGCGCGCCGCTTCGCGCCCCACCAGGAAGCCGCCGAAGCAGCCGATGCGCCAGAAATCCTCGAAGGCTTGCGCTGTCAATTCGCGAAAGTCGATTTGCTGGTTGTTGCCGGCGTTGTACGCAACGAGGTCGAGCGGGTCCAGTCCGGCGCCGGGCGACATGGCGCGATCGAACAGGCGGATAACGTCCTCTTCTCGCGTCGTGTCCATTACCACCGGTTCCGCGCTGCCGCCTTTCGAGACGACGGTGCGCACGACCTGTTCGATCTTGTCGGCGCTTCGCCCCGCGACGAAGACGTGGTAACCACCTTCGGCAAAACGGCGGCACAATGCCGCGCCGAGGCCACGCTCGGCGCCCACACCCACTACAAGTGCGACTGGTTTACCCATTGTGTTGTGTCTCCCTGTTTGCGAAAGATTTAGCGGCGGCGGGATCGAGGTCGTCCCGATTCGCAGGAATCGTAATGCAGGCGCTTGCATGATTCCAGTGACTGTTCGCGCCGGACGTGTTGTGCGGAACCTGGGGTAAACTGGTCTGCAAGAGGAATACACAACGGTCATTTATAACAAATGATGAAACTGACAGACTTTCTCGGCATCGAACTGCCGATCATCCAGGCGCCGATGGCGGGCGCGCAGGCGAGCGCCATGGCGATCGCGGTTTCGAACGCGGGTGGCCTGGGTTCCCTGCCTTGCGCCATGCTTACCGCGGACGGCTTGCGCAAGGCGCTGGAGGTGATGAAGGCGCAGACAAACAAGCCTTTCAACGTCAACTTCTTCTGTCATGCGGCGCCTGTTGTCGATGCCGGACGCGAATCCGCCTGGCGCGCCGCACTCACGCCCTACTATAAGCAATATGGCATCGATCCCGCCGGCATCCCGACGGGGCCGGGGCGTGCGCCGTTCAGCGCCGAGTTTGCCGAAGTGCTGGAGCAGGACCAGCCGGCCGTGGTGAGTTTTCATTTCGGCCTGCCACCCGCGGCTCTGCTTGCGCGGGTGAAAACCTGGCGCTCGAAAATATTCTGTTCCGCGACGACGGTCGAAGAAGCGCTCTGGCTGGAAGCACATGGCGTCGATGTAGTCATCGCGCAGGGTGTCGAGGCGGGCGGACATCGCGGCATCTTTCTCTCGGGTGACCTGACCACGCAGATTGGCACGTTCGCGCTGTTGCCGCAGGTCGTGCGCGCCGTGAAAGTGCCGGTGATCGCCGCCGGCGGCATCGCGGACGCCAAAGGCGTCACCGCCGCGCTTGCGCTCGGCGCGGCCGGCGTGCAGATCGGCACCGCTTACCTGTTGTGCCCGGAAGCCACCATCACAGCGGTGCACCGCAAGGCGCTGAAGGGCGAAGCCGCGCGCCATACGGCGCTGACGAACCTTTTCACCGGCAGGCCGGCGCGCGGCATCATGAACAGAGTCATGAAAGAGCTGGGACCGGTCAGCAAACTGCCGCCCGCATTCCCGCTGGCCACCTCCGCGATTGTTCCCCTGCGCGCGAAGGCAGAAGCCGAAGGATCGGGAGATTTTTCCCCGCTGTGGTCGGGCCAGAACGCAACCGGATGCAGGGAAATCCCGGCCGCGCAACTCACGCGGGAACTGGCGGCCGGAATTTAGCCGGGAAGCAACAGGTGAAAGCGGGCAGGGGAAGGTCGCAGAAAAGAGAATCAGCCTGCCCGCAATTTCGGAGGGCTTGCGCTCTGCCGGGCAAGGGAGAACGTCTTGGAAGGTAAGCTGCTCGCGCAGGAAACAGCCTTCGTCACCGGCGCCGCGTCGGGCATAGGACGCGCTATCGCGATCGCGATAGCGCGCGAAGGTGCGCGCGTTGTGCTCAGCGACATCGACGCGCAGCGCGGCGAGGGTGCGGCGGCCGCGTTGCGGCGGGAAGGCAGTGATGCAAATTTCATTGGCGCCGATCTGGCTGCGCCCGACGGCGCCGGGTCGCTACTGAAAGACATATTCGAGAAAGTCGGCACGCCTTCCCTCTTCGTGCATGCCGCGAGTCCCCGGCGCCTGGAGGCGGATAACATTCTCGATGTCAGCGCCGACACCTGGGATCGGATGCTGTCGGTGAACTTGCGATCCGGCTTCCTGCTTGCACGCGAAATCGGTCGGCGCATGATGGCGCACGGTGTGCGCGGGCGCATGCTGTTCGTTACCTCGCTGCATGCGGATTCCCCGCGCAATCTGCCCCACTACAGCGCCGCGAAGGCCGGCCAGACCATGGTTGTCAAGGAACTGGCCAGGGCACTGGGTCCTCACGGCATCCGCGTGAATGCCATTGCTCCGGGTGCGGTTCCCGGTGGCGGCTTTGACGCCAGCGGCGCGGGTATCGAGCGGCTCGTCCGCTGCACCAGCCTGCGGCGCCTCGGAACGCCCGAAGACATTGCCGGCACGGCACTGGCGCTTCTGGTCGACCGGTTTTCCGCCTACGTCACCGGCACGACCGTCGTCGTCGACGGAGGGTTGGCGTTGCACAATTGGATGGAGCCTCCTGAACTCTAGGGCGCATTGAGAATCGTGTAGAGGTCGCGCGTTGGAGAGCAGGGCAGTACGCCGCAGAAACGGTTCCGGCGCTATCATTGTTCCATCGTTAACCGACCGGGAATCCTGCCGTGATCGTTAAACAAATCTGGACCGCCAACGCCTACCGCAATTTCAACTACCTCGTGGCCTGTAGCGAAACCGGCGAGGCCCTTGCCATTGACCCCCTGGATTGCGAGAAATGTCTAAAGGCCGCGAAGCAGGAGGGCTGGAATATTACCCAGATCCTGAACACCCACGAACACCGCGACCATACGGGTGGTAACGAGCCCATGGTCCGGAAAACGGGCGCCAAAATCCTTGCGCACAAGAATGCCAGGGACAAGATCGCCGATATGGCCCGTGGGCTGGGCGCGGGGGATGTCGTCAAAGTGGGCAAGACGGTGGAGCTCGCCGTGCTGGACACGCCAGGCCACACCATGAGCCACGTATGCCTGCTGTCGCACACTGCGCAGCCGGCGCTTTTCTGCGGGGATACGCTATTCAATGCCGGCGCCGGGAATTGCCACAATGGCGGTCATCCGGCAGAGCTCTACA